>NZ_JBSGTR010000097.1:0-11323 GCF_053607505.1 Rhodococcus sp. NPDC055112 | reverse complement strand
GCCTCGTTCGTGTCCGGCGGCCTTGCACCTGACGCGACGTGAGGTCCTAGCGTGGCGGCATGAGCGCAGACCAGAACGACGAGATGCTGACGGAACGGGACGTGATCGCCGCGGCGACGCGGCTGCCAGGGGTGGTCGTGGTGACCGCCGACGAGGCGAGCGGTGCGCCCCAGGCCGCCTGGGGTGACTCGTATTTTCACCTCGACCCGGACCGGAAGTTCCCGTTCGCGACGATCGTCACCCGGGACGTGCCCGGCTGGGACACCTACTCGGCGCTGGACCGCGAGGGTGCGTTCCGCGTCAACTTCGGCGTCGGTCGGGCCGGGTTCGAGGACCTGCTCGGGTACCCGCCCGCGGCGCACGCCGAGCGCGCGGACGGGATCGACTTCACCGTCGGCGACCGGCTGCTGCCGCACCCGACGTACGCCGCGCAGTCCTGGGTGTCGATCGTGTGTCCCACGCGGACGAGCCTCAAGCTGGTGCTGGACCTGCTCGGCCGGGCCCACGCGCACGCCGCGCGCCGCCACCGGACCGGGTGACGGTGGGCGATGATCGAAGGATGGACGACGGGTACACGGTCGGGGACCTCGCGCGGCTGTCCGGCGTCTCGGTGCGGACCCTGCACCACTACGACGCCATCGGGCTGCTGATGCCGCACGCGCGCAGCGCCGCCAACCACCGGCGGTACACGGACGTCGACGTCGCGCGGCTGCGGCAAATCCTGTTCTACCGGGAACTCGAGTTCGGCCTCGAGGAGATCGCGGAGATCCTGTCCGACCCCGCGGTGCGGCCGGGCGCCCACCTGCGCCGACAGCACCGGCTGCTGCGCGAGCGCCGGGCCCGCATCGACGGCCTGCTCGACGCCGTCGAACGCGAGCTGCGGGCGCGCGGCTCGGGCATCGCGCTGACCGCAGCCGAGCAGCTCGAGATCTTCGACACCGACCGCTTCGGTGCCGCGCTCGCGGAGGCCGAGGAGCAGTGGGGTGTGGACGGCCACACGGCGGCCTACACGAAGGAGGACTGGGCGGCGATCAAGGCTGAGGCCGACGCCGACATCGCGGCCTTCGCGGCGGCGTTGGCCGCGGGCGAGCCCGCCGACGGCGAGGTCGCGATGCGGGCCGCCGAGGACCACCGGACGCACCTGGCGCGCTGGTTCTTCCCGTGCAGCCACCGGCAGCACCGAAAGGTGGCCGCGCACTACGTGTCCGACCCCGCGACCGTCGCACAGTGGGACGAGGTGGCGCCGGGCTTCGCGCGGTACGTGCACGACGCGATCGTGGCGAACGCGGACCGTGCCGGTTCGTGACGGCCCGGCTCAGGTGGAGCGGGATTCCTTCTCGGCGACGAGTAGGTACGCGGCCATCAGCCGCTTCAGCTCGTCGACGGCGTCGGCGTGGCTCTGACCGTCCTGGACCGAGAAGTTGAGCATCGAGTAGACGACGTGGACGAGGACCTCGGCCATCATCGTGCGGCGATCGCGTTCGGTGCGTGGGGTCAGCGGGGCGAGCATCCGGGAGATCTGCTCGGCGAGCTGTTTCTCCTGGATCTTCCCGGTGGCCCTGGTCGAAGGGGTGGACTGCATCGCCAGCCACACCTCGCGCCGCGACGGGTCGGAGGTCCACAGCTTCGCCAGGTGATCGACGAAGTTGTTCAGGAACCGCAGCCAGTCGAGCGAGGGCACCTCGCCGTTGAACTCCTCGAGTTCGTCGCGCACCGACGTGAAGTCCTGCCGGTTCAGTTCGCACACGATCACGTACTTGTTGGCGAAGAACTGATAGAGCGTGCCGATGGGGACGTCGGCCCTGGACGCAACCTCCTCGCAGGTGAACGACTCGAACCCGACATCGGTGAGCAGGTCCCGCGAGGAGGCGAGCAGGGCGTCGAACTTGCGGCGGCTGCGCTCCTGGGTCGGCCGCTTGCGGGGGAGCAGTTCCTCCAGCGCGGCTGGGTCGGCGCCAGCCTCCAGGGCCGGGTCCGCGCGGCGCGAGGTTCGGCTGCTGGTCATGGACTCCACCTGTCCAGGTTATCCGTCTTTGTGGCCGGATCCGATGAACCCCGGGTTCTGGGTGTTTCCCGGGGTATCGGATACCTGGGGAGCTACCGGGCGACCCGGTTGCGGTACAGCACGTTGGCCCAGACGAACCCGACCACCGCGATCGCCGCGCACCAGGCCACCGCGAGCCAGGCGCTGTTGCCGATCGGGGTGCCCATCAGCAGGCCGCGGACCGTCTCGATGATCGGGGTGATCGGTTGGTTCTCGGCGAACCAGCGCAGCCAGGACGGCATCGTCTCGGCAGGCACGAAGGCGCTGCTGACGTACGGCAGGAACATGATCACGAAGGTGAACCCGCCCGCCGCCTCCGGGTTCTTGGCCAGCAGTCCGAGGGCAGTCGACAGGTACGACAAGGCGAAGACGAAGGCCGCGATCATCCCGATCACGCCGAGCCACTTCATCGGATCGCTGGTCGGGCGGAAGCCCATCAGCAGCGCGACCGCGATGACGATCGCCCCGGTGAGCAGGTTGCGGACCACGCTGGCGAGCACGTGCCCGGTCAGGAACGACGACTGCGCGATGGGCAGCGTGCGGAACCGGTCGATGATGCCCTCGGTCATGTCGGACGAGACTCCGACCGCGGTGGTCGAGGCGCCGAACGCCGCGCACAGCAGGATGATTCCGGGCACCACGTAGTTGATGTACGCGGTGCCGGTGTCGATCGCGCCGCCGAAGACGTACACGAACAGCAGCATCAGCATGATCGGCAGCGCGACCGCCATGATCATCGAGTCCGGGCTGCGCAGCAGGTGTTTGAGGCTTCGGCGCAGCATCGCCAGCGAGTCGGCGGCGACGGCGGGGCGGGGCAAGGTCGGTGTGCTCATCGGGCTGCTGCTTTCGTGGTCGGGGCGTCGGCGTCGCGGGGCGAGCCGGTGAGGGCGAAGAAGACGTCGTCGAGGTCGGGCGTGTGCAGTGCGAACTTCTCGACCGAGATGTCGTCGTCGATGCGGTCGAGCAGGGCCCGCAGGGACGCGATGCTGCCGTCGGTCGGCACCTCGACGGTGAGGGTCTCGGGCCGCGCGACGGACCCGGGCAAGGCGCCGGCGGCCCGGTCCAGTTGGGCGGGATCGGTGAGCTGCAGCTCCATGTGGCCGCCGTGGACGAGCCGCTTGAGTTCGTCGGCGGTGCCCTCGGCCACGATCCGGCCGCCGTCGATCACGGCGATCCGGTCGGCGAGCTCGTCGGCCTCGTCGAGGTACTGCGTGGTGAGGAAGATCGTCACGCCGCTCGCCACCAGCTCGCGGATGACGGTCCACATGTCGCGGCGACTGCGCGGGTCGAGTCCGGTGGTCGGTTCGTCGAGGAACACCACCTTCGGGTTCGCCACCAGGCTCATCGCCAGGTCGAGGCGCCGCCGCATGCCGCCCGAGTAGGTCTCGGACCGACGGTCCGCGACGTCCGCGAGGGCGAAGCGGTCAAGGAGTTCGGCGGCGCGGCGCCGCGACTCGCGCCTGCCGAGGTGATTGAGCTCGCCGATGAGCGCGAGGTTCTCCCGGCCCGTGAGCAGCTTGTCGACCGCCGCGTACTGACCCGTGACGCTGATGCTGCTGCGGACCGCCTGCGCGGATCCGGGTAGATCGTGGCCGGCCACGGTGACGGTGCCGGAGTCGAAGGGCAAGAGGGTGGACAGGATCCGGACGGTGGTGGTCTTGCCCGCGCCGTTGGCACCGAGCAGGGCGAACACCCCGCCCTCGGGCACGAACAGGTCGAGTCCGTCGAGCACGGTGTGGTCGCCGTAGGACTTGGTGAGCCCGGCGACGGAGATCGCGCCGGAGGAGTCGGGTCTGGTCATGGGATCTACCCTTTCGCGAAACTGTGTATGTCATATACCTTGGTGTAGACCATACACAGTTTTAGGATTGGCGCAAGAGTTCGAGGACAGGAGCACAGAGCGGATGGAAACCAGTGGCGGCCCGGAGCTTCCGCGGAAGATCAAGCTCGCGTGGGGGCTGGCCGAACCGGGCAGCCGGGGACCGCGCCGCGGACTGAGTCTCGAGCAGATACTCGATGCGGCAATCGAACTCGCGGACAGCGAGGGGGTGGCCGCGCTGTCCATGAGCCGGGTTGCCAAGGCGCTCGGGTTCACCACCATGTCGCTGTATCGGTACGTCGAGAGCAAGGACGAGCTGATCGAGCTGATCTCGGACCGGGCTCTCGGTCCGCCGCCCGAGTTCGCTCAGGGGCTGGGTTGGCGGGAGGGCCTGCAACAGTGGGCGATCGCCGAGCGTGAGGGCGTGCTGCGGCACCCGTGGTGGCTGCAGCTGCCGATCGTCGCGCCGCCGACGGGTCCGAACAACATGCGTTGGCTCGACGCGGGATTGGCGCGCCTGAGCGAGACTCCACTCCCGGAGGCGCTCAGGGTCAAGGTGGTGCTGAACACCTCGCTCTACGTCGTCGGCCGGGCCCGGTTCTCCAACGACATCGCCGTCGCGGCCGCGGCCGAGGACGGTGAGTACGCCTCGATCCTGCCCGCGCTGCTCGATCCGGACCGGTTCCCGCACCTGCTCCGGGCGGTGTCGGAAGGCGCTTTCGAGGACGACCCCCGGGACGAGGACCTCGGGTGGGCGGATGCGGATTTCCGGTTCGCCCTCGACCTGCTGCTCGACGGCATCGAGAAGTTGGTCGACGCGCATCGCTGAGCGGCCGGTGCTCGGGCGTCGTTTGCGGGCGCGCACCCCTCATCCGAACCGGGTGAATTCGCCTCCTGGAAGCGCGTGATCCGCTGCAAATCCGTTGCGCTGGGGGAATAGTGCATGGGGAAGCCCGCGGTCGCGTCGGTGACCCGGTCCGACGTCGATTGGTGGGAACCGATGAGCGTTGACACAGAGGGTCCGGCGGACAGCGCCGCGACGCCGAGGCGACTCCCCGTCGCACCCCGGCAGCAGTACATCACCTGGATCGCGCTGGCGATGATGACCACGAGTTCGGTCGCCAGCCTGCGCTCCGCGCCGTCGATGGCGATATACGGCCTCGCGTGCGTGTTCCTCTACATCGTTCCGGCGATCGTGTTCCTGCTGCCGACCTCGCTGGTGGCGGCCGAGCTCGCCTCGGGCTGGTCCGGCGGGGTCTACCGCTGGGTGGGTGAGGGCATCTCCGACAAGGCGGGCTTCCTCGCGGTCTGGTGCCAGTTCGCGATGACGATCTTCTATTACCCGACGTTGTTGGCCTACGTGGCCAGCACGTTCGCCTACGTGATCAATCCGGCGTTGGCCTCGAACGGGCTATACACCGCGATCATCATCGTCACCCTGTTCTGGACCGGGGTCTTCGTCTCCTCGAGAGGGATGAAGGCCGTGGCCGGACTCTCCAGTGCCGGACTCGTTCTCGGCACCCTGATCCCGGGCGTGCTGCTGATCGTCATGGGTGTGGTGTTCCTCGGGCAGGGCAACCCCTCCGCGGCGCCGATGGAGTTCAGTGCGCTGCTCCCCGCGTGGACCGGGATCGCGAGCCTGGTGCTCATCGTCAACAACTTCCTGTCCTACTCGGGGATGGAGATGAACGCCGTCCACGTCTCCAGCCTGCGCAAGCCGGCCACGGAGTTCCCGCGCGCGATGTTCGTCGCGATGGGCCTGGTGCTCGCCATCTTCATCCTGCCCGCCGTCGCGATCAGCTGGGTGGTGCCCGCCGAGAAGCTCTCGCTCACCGCGGGCGTGATGCAGGCCTTCGACATCTTCTTCGCGCACTTCGGATTCGGATGGGCGACACCGATTCTGGCGTTGATGCTGATCGCGGCATCGCTCGGCGGGATGCTGACCTGGCTGGCCGGTCCCTCCAAGGGGCTGCTCATGATCGGCAGGCAGGACGGGTTCCTGCCACCGATCCTGCAGCGGTTGAACAAGCACGGGGTCCAGCAGAACATCCTCGTCGCACAGGGCGTGGTGACCACCCTCATCGCGCTGTTGTACGCCTTCATCCCTGAGGTCTCCAGCGCCTACTGGATCCTGTCGGTGATCACCACCCAGGTCTACCTCGTGGTGTACCTGCTGATGTTCGTCGCGGCGATGCGGCTGCGCAAGAACCGGCCCGACCAGCCGCGGGGCTACCGCGCACCCGCGCTGTTCCTGCTCTGCTGGGTCGGCATCGTCTCGAGCCTCGCGGCGTTCTGCATCGGGTTCGTGCCGCCCTCGCAGTTCGGCGGCGGCAGCGTCTTCGTCTACATCCTCATCGTCGGTGGCGGGTTCGGGATCGTCGGGATCGGGGTCCCGCTCCTGATCCTCGCCCTGCGCAAACCCTCATGGAAACAGGATGTCTCGGCCGACCCGCTGGCGAAGGAGGCGTGATGACCACTCCGGAGAAGGGCGAGGTCAACGTGGCCGCCGTCGACGATCTGCACAAGCGGCCGGAGAACACGCACTGGATCCTCTACCTGGCGGCCTTCGCGGTGTTCGTCGGGCTGGCGGCCTGGGGTCTGGTCACCTTCAACGAGAACAAGCGCTCCACAGAGGCGGACGCCAAGGCCACCGAGCTCGCCCAGCGGTTCGAGTCGGCAGGCCTTGGCGCCCTCGACGTCGAGGCGACCGCGCGGGTGCTGGGATCGGACGGCGGTGCCGCGTGCACCGACCCGGGCAACGCGCTCAAGACCGGTGTGCTCAATCAGCAACTCGTCAGCGGCGCCGCCGGGCCCGGCCAGCGCCCCATCCTCGCGACCCACGACGCGGTGGCGGGGGCGCGATTGGTGATCGAGGTCTACTGCCCGGACCAGTCGGCCGAGTTCGAGGAAACCCTGAACGATCTGAAACTTGTCGACGGCAGCTAGCGGCAGCCGTCGGTGACCGTCAAGGAGGTGGCAATGCCGGATGAGATTCGCTCCAAGGTGAGGGACCTGATGCCAACGGCGCGCACGGAGCTCGCCACGCTGGTGGGCTTCAAGTCGGTGGCCGATCCCCGTCAGTTCCCGCCGCAGGGGTGCACGGACGCGGCGAACTGGGTGCGGGACGCGTTCGTCGCGGCCGGGATCGGTCATGTCGAGCTGATCGAGACCCCGGACGGCTCGAATGCCGTCGTCGGGCATCAGCCGGGGCCTGAGGGCGCTCCGACGGTGCTTCTCTACTGTCACTACGACGTTCAGCCGCCGGGCAACGAGAAGCTCTGGCACACCCCGCCGTTCGAGCTCACCGAACGCGACGGGCGCTGGTACGGGCGCGGTGCGGCGGACTGCAAGGGCAACATCGTGATGCACCTGCTCGCGTTGCGCGCACTGGGCACGCCGTTCCCCGTCGGCATCCGGGTGGTGGCCGAGGGCTCCGAGGAGATGGGCACCGGCGGCCTCGAGGAGTTGGTGCAGCAGCGCCCCGAACTGTTCGAGGCGAACATGATCCTGGTGGTGGACACCGGCAACGCCGAGGTCGGTGAGCCGACGGCGACGATCACCCTGCGCGGGATGGCGAACGTCGTCGTGCACGTCGAGACGATGGCGGGGGAGGTGCACTCCGGGATGTTCGGCGGGCCCGCGCCCGACGCCCTCGCCGCGCTGGTGCAGATGCTGGCCACGCTCCGCGACGAGGACGGCAACACCGTGGTCGAGGGCCTGGACTCCGGGCAGCGGTGGGACGGTGCCGAATACGCCGAGGCGCAGTTCCGCGCCGACGCCGGGGTGCTCGACGGGGTGGGCCTGCCGGGTTCGGGTTCGGTCGCGGATTCGGTGTGGGCCAGGCCGGCGCTGACGATCCTCGGGATGGACTGCCCGCCGGTCGTGGGGTCGGCCGCCGCGATCCAGCCGAGGGCGTCGGCGCGACTGAACCTCCGGGTTCCGCCTGGGATGGACCCGCAGAAGGCGCAGGATGCGCTGATCGCGCACCTGGAGGCCGCCGCGCCGTGGGGTGCGCGGGTGACGGTCGAACCGGAGCAGATCGGATCGCCGTTCCGCGCCAGCACGGACGGGCCCGGCTACGCGGCCCTCGCCGACGCCATGGCCGAGGCCTTCGGGAAGCCGCTCGGCACCGTGGGGCAGGGCGGCTCCATCCCGCTGTGCAACGTCTTCGCGACCATGATCCCCGGTGCGGAGATCGTGATGCTCGGGGTCGAGGAGCCGCGCTGCCTCATCCATGCCCCCAACGAGAGCGTCGACCCGTCCGAGATCGAGAACCTCGCGGTCGCGGAGGCGCTGTTCCTCGGACGGTTCGCCGCTACCCGCTGAATCGCTGGGTCGGGATCAGACGGACAGGTCGCGGCGCAGCTTGGCGACGTGACCGGTGGCCCGGACGTTGTACTGGGCAACCTCGATCTTGCCCTGCTCGTCGACCAGGAAAGTGGAGCGGATAACACCCTGCACGGTCTTGCCGTACATGGTCTTCTCGCCGAACGCGCCCCAGGCCTTGAGCGTCTCGCGCTCCGGATCCGAGAGCAACGGGAAGGTGAGCTCCTCGTTGTCGCGGAACTTGGCCAGCTTCGCGGGCTTGTCGGGGGAGATGCCGACGACGTCCAGGCCCGCACCGTTCAGCTCGGCCAGGTTGTCCCGGAAATCGCAGGCCTGCTTGGTGCAGCCGGGGGTGCTGGCCGCCGGGTAGAAGTACACGATCACCTTGCGTCCGCGGTAGTCGGCGAGCGAGACCTCCTTGCCGTCGGCGTCGGGAAGGGTGAAGCCGGGCGCGGTGTCCCCGGCGGCGAGTCTGATGTTCTCGGTCACGCCGACCAGGTTACTGGCAGTCGCGGCCGTGACACCGGACCTCGGCGGTTCCTCCCTGCGCCGACGCGCACCGCAGCGGTACGGTCATGACCAAGCAAGATCGACGATGAGAGAAAGTGGGATCCACGTGCCCAGGGACACCGAGAGCATCGAGCGCGACATCGAGCAGGCGCGCAACCAGCTCGCGAGCACGCTCGACGAACTGAGCGTCCGCACCAACCCGAAGCGACTGGTCGAGAACGCCAAGGCCGGCCTGGTCGCCAAGGTCAACGAGCCGCCGGTCAAGTTCGCCCTGATCGGCGCGGGCGCCTTGGTCGCGGTACTGGTGCTGCGCAAGATCTTCCGCTGATCGACGCGGTGTCCACCCGATTCCGCACCTTCGAGCGGACCTCGGTCGTCGAGGCGCCGCGCGAGGCCGTCTGGTCGCGGATCGTCACCCCGCAGGGCATCAACGACGAGATGATGCCGCTGCTGCGGATGGCGATGCCCAGGGGCGCGCGGGGGCTGACGGTGGACACCGTTGAGGTCGGCCGCAAGGTCGGACGATGCCGGCTGTATCTGTTCGGCATCGTCCCGTTCGACCATGACGACCTGATGCTCGCCGACCTGGAGCCGGGTCACCGGTTTCTCGAGCGCTCGACGATGGCCTCGATGCGGACGTGGGAGCACGAGCGGACCCTGACCGCCGAGGGCGCGCGACGCACCCTCGTGCGCGACCGAGTGCGTTTCGAGCCGCGCGGTCCGATCGCCGCCGTCCCCGGGCTGCCCCGGCTACTGGAGCGGGTGCTCGGCCGGTTCTTCGCGCACCGGCACCGAAAGCTGCGACGGCACTTCGCGAACTGAGGACCGCGCCCCGCGGGCCCTTCCCGGCAACGAGGCCTGCCCCACAACGACAAAGAAGGCCCCGACCGTGAGGTCGGGGCCTTCTCGTGTGCGCCCACAGGGACTCGAACCCCGGACCCAGTGATTAAGAGTCACTTGCTCTACCAACTGAGCTATAGGCGCATTGTCACTCGCTCGGGACTCGCGCCCCGCTCTCTGCGACGTGGAGAACATTAGACGAGCGATCCGAGCGAATGCAAATCAGCACCCTCTCGGCACTCGATGGGCTGGTCAGGGCCCTGTGCGGGTAACGCTTGCGGCCCGTGTGGCGATTGGAATGTGAACGTTATTGGGTCGGCAGGGACGCTGTTGGCTGGCATGGCGCCGAGCCTGGCATCATGGCAGTTCACAGCTCTGCGCCTCCGGTGTGCGCCATGTGGCGGCCGGTTGTGGATGGTGTGTTTAGTGGCTTCGAGTACATGAGGGTGGGGATCAGGGTGGCGACCATACGGGGAACGCTGAGTGCGGTGGCTCTCGCGGCGGCAGCGATGCTCGTGGCGACAGGGTGCACGGTGCAGTTCGGTGAGGATGCCGAGGCGGCGCCCGCACAGGCGGCCATCGATCTGAACCCGGTGTTCGAGTTGATCAAGCCGAAGGTGACGTCGGTCGTCGCGGACGGCGCGGTCGGGCACTCGCCCGGCGAGCCCGTCGCGGTCCGGGTAACGGACGGCAAGCTGTCGAAGGTCACGCTGCTCGACGAGTCCGGCAACCCGGTGGCAGGCGCCATCGCCCCGGACGGTCAGTCATGGGTGAACACGCAGCCGCTCACCTACAACGGCGAATACCGTCTGCAGGCCGACGCTTTCGGGCTGGGCGGCGCGAGCACGACGGTCTCGAGCTTCGCGACCAGCTCGCCGGGCAACGTCACCAAGCCGTACGTGATGCCGGGGGACGGGGACGTCGTCGGGATCGGCCAGCCCGTCGCGGTGCAGTTCGACGAGTCGATCCCGGACCGCAAGGCCGCGCAGGACGCCATCACCGTCGTCACCAACCCCCCGGTGCCGGGCGCCTTCTACTGGGTCAACGACCGCGAGGTGCGCTGGCGTCCCGAGAACTACTGGGCCCCTGGCACCGCGGTGACGGTGGACGTCAACGTCTTCGGCCGCAACCTGGGCGGCACCCTGTTCGGTCAGGCGAACGAGCACCGCGAGTTCCGGATCGGCGACTCGATGATCGCGTACGCCGACGACAACACCAAGCAGGTCACCTTCGAGCGCAACGGCCAGGTGGTCATGACGATGCCGACGTCGATGGGCAAGGACAGCTCGCCCACCGACAACGGGGTGTACATCATCGGTGACCGGTTCGCGAACCTGGTGATGGACTCGTCCACGTACGGGGTGCCGGTGAACTCCCCGCAGGGCTACAAGACGCCGGTCGACTGGGCGACCCGAATGTCCTACAGCGGCATCTTCTTCCATTCAGCGCCGTGGTCGGTCGGCCAGCAGGGATCCAGCAACACCAGCCACGGCTGCCTGAACCTCAGCCCTGCCAACGCCCGGTGGGTGTACGAGAACACCAAGCGCGGCGACCTGGCGATCGTGAAGAACACCGTGGGCGGCACGCTGTCCGGCACCGACGGCCTCGGTGACTGGAACATCCCGTGGGCGACATGGAAGGCAGGCAACGCCTGATCGTGCGGCCGTAGCGAGGGCCCCGCACCCACAACTGAACTGCTCCCCGGAAGTTGGACTGAGAAATTCAGTTCCGACTTCCGGGGAGCAGTTGTATGCGTGCACGAATTCCACTATCTGAGGATCAGC
>NZ_JBSGTR010000096.1:0-12514 GCF_053607505.1 Rhodococcus sp. NPDC055112 | reverse complement strand
ACACCGGGCTCCGGCGCACCCCTGCCGCGCCGGAGCCCGGTTCCACAACCCGCGGCGACGCTGATGGCCGCACCAAGTGAAGGAACCCTCATGGCACATCGAGCAACCACACGCACCGTCGCCGCAGGCGCCGCAACCGCACTCGCGCTCGGCGCACTGACCCTCTTCGGCACCAGCGTCGCCGCCGCCGCCCCCGCGACAGTCGACTGGTCGAGCGGCTACACCCACCTCACCCGCACCGTCAGCAACGCCACCCCCGCCCCCGGCGAAACCATCACCATCACCACCAAATTCGAACGAAACGACTCCACCAACGAAAAACTCAACTGGGTCAAGGACCACCACCCCACCTGCCTGACCTACGTCCCCGGCTCAGCCAAGATCACCGACACCGCCGGCGTCCACCCCGTCGAGCCCTACCTCCAGATCACGCCCGACTTCATCGCCGGCGACTTCAACGCCACCAGCTACCAGGTGATCGTCAAGCAGACCCAACCCGCCACCCTCAGCACCCAGTACACCGTCGGCGCCAACTGCACCCTCGGCACCGCAATGACCAGCGGCATGAGCTACCTCGGCAACCTCGGCGGCAACACCTACACCACCCAGGGCCCCTCCATCACCGCCACCAAAGCCACCACCACCACCACCCTCAACCCGGTCACCGGAGCCAAGGTCGGCACCGCCACCACCCTCACCGCCACCGTCACCGGCGCCGCCACCGGCAACACCGTCGAGTTCTACGACGGCACCACCAAGATCGGCCAAAACACCGTGGGCGCCAACGGCACCGGCACCTACCAGTGGACCCCCACCACCGCAGGCCAGCACACCCTCACCGCCAAATTCCCCACCACCAACACCGCCAACGCCTCCCAGTCCACCCCGCAGACCACCACCGTCACCCCGGCCGACGTCGCCTCCACCACCACCCTCACCCCGGTCACCGGAGCGAAGGAAGGCACCGCCACCACCCTGACGGCCACCGTCAACCCCGCAGCAGCGGGCGGCACCATCGAATTCAAGGACGGCAACGACGTCCTCGGCACCGCACAGGTCGGCGCCAACGGCGAAGCCACCCACCAGTGGACCCCCACCGCCGCAGGCAACCGCACCATCACCGCCACCTTCTCCGGCCACGACAACATCCTCGGATCCACCACCACCGCACAGGTCGCCGTGGCCGTCGCCGACGTCGCCTCCACCACCACCCTCGCTCCCGTGACCGGGGCGAAGGAAGGCACCGCCACCACCCTCACCGCCACCGTCAACCCCGCGGGCGCGGGCGGCACCATCGAATTCAAGGACGGCACCGACGTCCTCGGCACCGCACAGGTCGGCGCCAACGGCGAAGCCACCCACCAGTGGACCCCCACCGCCGCAGGCAACCGCACCATCACCGCCACCTTCTCCGGCCACGACAACATCCTCGGATCCACCACCACCCAACAGGTTTCGGTGACCGCAGCCAACAGCAACTCCACCGTGACCCTCAACCCGGTCACCGGAGCCAAGGTCGGCACCGCGATCACGCTGACTGCGACGGTCAACCCCGCAGCAGCGGGCGGCACCATCACCTTCAAGGACGGCACCACCGTCCTCGGTACCGGGCAGGTCGGCAACGACGGCAAGGCCACCTACCAGTGGACCCCCACCGCCGCCGGCCAGCGCACCATCACCGCCGACTTCTCCGGCCACGGCACCACCAACGCCTCCACCACCCACACCACCGTCACCGTCGCACCCAGCGGCGGCAACGGCAGCAGCACGGGGAGCCTCGGCTCCCTCTTCGGCTCCAGCAACTAGCGCTGGACAAAGCGGGGGTCTGTTCGCGGCGACACCGGACGTGAACAGACCCCCGCCCCGCCCAGCGGCACCGGCTCCGCGACACCCGTTTCACCGGGAGCCGGCCCGCCGCACCTTCGTTCATACCCAGTGAAGAGCGTCTCGAAATGATCAACACACTTCGCCACACCCACCAGGCCGCCTACGACGCACCCGAGAACTGGAGCGCCAGCGCGCTGTGCCGCACCATCCCCGACCCCGACCGGATGTTCATCCGGGGCTCGGCGCAGCAACGAAAGGCCGCCGCGCTCTGCCGGCACTGCCCTGTCGTCCAGCAGTGCGGCGCCGAAGCGCTGGACAACCGGGTCGAGTCCGGAATCTGGGGCGGCATGACCGAGATCGAACGCCGCAACCTGCTCATGCTCCATCCCCACATCCGCTCCTGGGCCGCCTTCATCGCACTCGCGCACGGCAGCACTCGGTCCCGAACCATCTTCGACGCCCTGGCCTGAGGCCGGTCCACCGAACGCCGTGACCACCGGGCTCAGGCCGTGGCCGACCGGTCACCCGACCGCGACCAGCCCTGCCTCGGGCCGCTCGCCGCGCCGCCGCCGCTGCTCGACGGGATCCGGGACTGGGACGGCGGCGAGCAGGCCGCGGGTGTACTGGTCGCCCGGGTTCCCGAACACCGCTGCGGTGTCACCGATCTCGACCAGCTCGCCGCCGCGGAGCACGGCGACCCGGTCCGCCACCCGGTTCACCACCGCGAGGTCGTGGCTGATGAAGAGGCAGGCGAACCGGAACTCCTCGCGCAGGTCGGCGAACAGGTCGAGAATCTCCGCCTGCACGGACACGTCGAGGGCACTGGTCGGCTCGTCGGCGACCAGCAACCGCGGCGCCAGCACCAGGGCCCTCGCGAGCGCCACCCGCTGTCGCTGCCCGCCGGACAGTTCGGCAGGCCGCCGGTCCGCGAAGGAGCGCGACAGTCGCACGGCTTCGAGCAGATCGCCCACCCGGGCGCGCAGCAGGGCGCCGGACGCCGCTCGATGCACCACCAGTGGCTCCGCGACGGAATCCCCGATGCTCCGGCGCGGGTCCAGCGACGCCGCCGGGTCCTGGTGCACCAGCGCCATCCCCTTCCGCAGGCCGCGGAGTTCCCTGCGCGACACCGTGCCGAGATCCGTCCCGTCGAACACGACCGACCCCGAGGCCGCCCGCACCACACCGAGCGCCGCGCGTCCCAGCGTCGTCTTGCCGGAACCCGATTCCCCGACCAGCCCGAGCACCTCGCCCGCGCCGACATCGAAGCCCACACCGCGCAGGGCGTGGAACTCCTTGTTACCCAGCCTCGCCGGATACACCACGTCCAGTTCACGCACCACCAGGACCGGCTCGGCGGGCGCGACAGGTGCCGAGCCGACCGAGCCCGCGGTGTCCCCGAGCCGCGGTACCGCCGTGAGCAGCTGCTTGGTGTACTTCTCCCCCGGCGCCGAGAACAGCTCGTGCACGGCGCGCTCCTCGACCAGTTCGCCGCGACGCATCACCGCCACCCGGTCCGCGATGTCCGCGACCACCCCCATGTTGTGGGTGATGAGCAGGATCGCCGCACCCCGCTCGGTCCGCAGGCCACGCAGCAGGTCGAGGATCTCCGCCTGCACCGTTACGTCCAGCGCAGTCGTCGGCTCGTCCGCGATCAGGAGGTCGGGGTCCCCGGACAGCGCCAGGGCGATCACGACCCGCTGCTTCTGCCCGCCGGACAGCTGATGCGGATACCAGTCCACCCGCCGTTCCGGATCCGGGATCTCCACCAGGCGCAGCAGTTCGACGGCCCGCGCCCTGGCTTCCGCCCTGCCGATCTTCGCGTGCGCACGCAGGGCCTGCGCGATCTGCCAACCCACCTTCTGTACCGGGTTCAGCGCGGTCTGCGGCTCCTGGAACACCATCGCCGCCCTGGTCCCGCGCAGCCGGGCGAGGGTCTCCTCCCCTGCCCCGACCACCTGGTCGCCGCCGAGCCGGATCGACCCGCTCGCCTGGGCGGCGTCGGGCAGCAGCCCCAGCACCGCCTTCGCGGTCATCGACTTCCCGGAACCGGATTCGCCTACCAGCGCGAGGATCTCACCGCGGTCGACGGTCAGGTTCAGCCCAACCACCACCGGGTCGCCGGTCGCGCCGAAACGGATGCTCAGGTCCTCGATCTCGAGGATCGGGTCTGTCTTGGTCATCGTCTACTCCTGAGATGTCGTGACGCATCAGGCCCGGCGCGCGGATCCGAGCGCCTGGGCGATGAGCAGGAACCCGAGCACCAGCGCCGCCACCACCACAAGCGGGCCGATGGCGAAGGCCGGATTGGCGTCGAGGTTGGGGACGGCGTCGGCGATGATCGAACCGAGCGAGGGTTCGGGCGGCCGGACGCCGATGCCGATGAAGCTCATCGCGGACTCCACGAACACCGCCACCGACATGGACAGCGCCAGCTGCACGGCCAGCGGCTCCAGCGCGTTCGGCAGCACGTGGGTGCGCAACACCCACCACCGACCGGCCCCGATGACCTGCGCCGACTCGACGTACGGCAGCTCCCGGATCCGCAGCACCTGGGTGCGGATCATCCGGCCGAAAATCGGGATCTCCGCGACCACGATCACCACCATCACCGTCACCGCGCCGGGACCGACGATCGCGGCGAGCGCGATCGCCAGGATCAGCGCGGGGAACGCGAGGACCACGTCGAAGGCGCGCTGGGCGATCACGTCGGTCACCGGGTGCAGGCTCGACGCCAGACCCAGCAGTGCTCCGACCACGGCCCCGATCGGCACCGAGATCGCGATGATCTCGAGGTTGATCCGGATCCCGTGCAACACCCGGGAATAGACGTCCCGATTCACCTGGTCGGTGCCGAACCAGTGCTCGGCACCGGGCCCGAGGAGGTTCGCCCCCGCGATCTGCTCGTTCGGGCCGAAGGGTGCGATCCAGTGGGCCAGCAGTCCCGCCGTCGCCACCGCGACCACCAGCACCAGGCCCAGCAGTCCCTGCCCGTGGGTGAGCGCGGCCAGCGCGGGGTGTCTGTGCGCGGGGTCCGGCGCGGGCAGGGACCTGTCGGCGACCGCGGGGTCCTCGATGTGGGTGACGCTCATGAGGTTCCCCCGATCCGGATCCGCGGATCCAGGTACGCGTGCACGATGTCGGTGGCGAGCTGGACGAGTACGAACACCGAGACCGAGAGCAGCAGCAGCACCTGGACCACCGGGTAGTCGCGGCGGCTGATGCCCTGCTCGATGAGCTGCCCGATCCCTGGCCAGGCGAAGATCGCCTCGACCAGCACCGCCCCGCCGAGCAGGTGCCCGGTCTGCAGACCCAGCGCTGTCACCATGGTGGGCAGCGCGTTGCGCAGCGCGCTGCGGGTCACGAGATTCCACCGCGAGACGCCCAGTGCCCGCGCGGTCAGCACGTACGGCTCACCCAACTCGGTGCGCAACGACTCGGTGAGAAACCGGGTCAGAGCGGCGGCCACCGGCAGGGCCAGGCACACGGCCGGCAAGATCAGGTACTGCGCCGAGATGTCGGGTCTGACCCAGAACCCCTGCGGCGGAACCCCACCGGAGGGGAGCACCGGAACGAGCACCGCGAACACCAGGACCAGCAGCACGCCGCTGACGAAGGGCGGCAACGCAACGGCGAGGGTGTTGAACCCGGCGACCACGCTGGTCAGCCATCGCTTCGGCCAGACAACGGCCGCGACGCTGAGGACCAGGCTGACCAGCACCGCGAGCACCAGCGCGGTCACCGCGAGCACGACGGTGTTGACCAGACCGGAGAGGACCAGATCGGAGATCTGTCCCTTGATCACGTACGACCGGCCCAGGTCGAAGGTCAGCACCGAGCCGATCCAGGACACGTACTGGGCCGGGATCGACCGGTCCAGCCCGAGCGAATGCCTGATCGCGGCAATGGATTCTGCGGAGGCATCCGGTCCGGCCAGGCTGCTCGCCGGATCACCGGGGACCAGCCGCAGCACGAAGAAGATCAGCAGTGAGGCCAGCAGCAACACCGCAACGGCCGACGGCAGCCGGCGTGCGAGGTATCGCACCATGACGCGAGCTCCTCTCGGTCGGGGCCGTCAGGCCAGATAGGTGTCCGTGTAGACGACCTCGGAACGCTTGGTCCAGTCGATGCCGTGGACCTTCTGGGCCGCGGCGAGCTGGTTGAGCACCACGCCGATCTCCACCAGGAACAGCCCGTCCAGCAGTTGGTCGCTCACGGCCCGGTACCGGTCCTTCGCCTCCGCGCCGGTGCCGTCCGGGACCCGCCACGCGGCGCCCGCGGCGTCGACGTAGGCCGGGTTCTCGTAGTGCGAGGAGTTCTTGAGCGCGTTGAACGGGTAGGCACTGACGGTGAGCGTGGACGGGACGTACTGGGCCCACGAATGGAACGTCACCCACAGGGCCGGGATGGTGCCACCGATCAGCGCCTTGACGAACGTCGCGCGCTCCTGCGGGTCGAGCTCGACCGGGATGCCGATCTCGGCGAGGTTCGCCTGCACGATCTGCGCGGTCGCCTCGAAGAAGGGGTTCCCGGCCAGGTAGGTCAGGGGCAGGGACGGGACCGCCACCCCGGACTCGGCCAGGATCGCCCGCGCCTTGGCCGCGTCCCGGGTGAAGGTCTTGTTCTTCGCCTCGTCGTAGGCGGGCGAGCTCTTGGGCCACGGCAGGTTCACCGGGTAGCCCGAGCCGCGGAACACCTCCGAGATCACCCGGTCCCGGTCCAGCGCGTGCGCGATCGCCTGCCGCACCCGGACATCGGCGAGCGCCGGGTGGGTGACGTTTGCGCCCAGGTACACCTGCAGCTCGGCTCCCTCCAGCGACACTGCCTGGAATCCCGCTGTCTTGCCGAGGGTTTCGATGTCGCGGTAGTTCAGTTCGCTCGCCACCGCGACCTGGCCGGACTTGAGCGAGCTGAGCAGCGCCTGCGAGTCGGGGATCACCGAAACCTCCACCCGGTCCAGGAACGGGCGGTCCGGGATCCAGTAGTGCTCGTTGCGCTCGAACACCAGCGCACTGTTGGGCGTGCGCGAGACCAGCTTGAACGGCCCCGTGCCGACGAAGGCATCACCGGTGGCGAGCTTGTCGATGGATTCGCTGTCGAGGATCGGCACGGTGTCGAGCAGGTCGAAGATGTTCCCGAGCGGATGCGCGAGGGTCAGCACCAGGCGGTGCGGGTCGCTGGTGTCGAACGCCGTGATCGCGGCCGCGGTGCTGCGCAGCTGAGCGGTCCACTTGGGGTCCGCGTAGGTGCGGAGGGAGAACTCGGCGTCCTTCGAGGTGAACGGGCGCCCGCTGTGAAAGGTGACGTCGTCGCGCAGATCCAGGGTCAGCGACAGCCCGTCTGCGGCGAGCTGCCACGACTTCGCCAGCCGCGGTTGCGGCTCCACCTTGTCGTGCGGATAGCGGACGAGGGTGTCGTACGCCAGCCCGATCACCGTGGTGGCCCCGCTGGTGTTGGTCAGGAACGCCGCGGGGACCACGTCCGCGGTGATGCCCGTCTTGAGGGTGCCGCCGCGCACCGGTGTGCCGGATGCACCGGTGGCGGCCCCCGCCCGCTGCTCGTCGACCGCGGAGGAGCACGCCCCGAGCAGACCGGTCCCGAAGATGGCGGCGGCGGTCAGGCCCGCGCCGCGGAAGAAGGTGCGACGGTCGACGGACGACCGGATGACGGAGGAGCTCACTGGGAGAAGACCCTTCGGATGGAGGTGAGTGGATCGGAGTAGAGGGTGCTGAGCGAGACCACGCTCGCGGCGAACTCCTGGACGCGGTTGCCGAAACCGGTGATCCGGATGTCCTTGCGGGCCAAACTCGACGTGCGCGCGAATGCCTCGGCGACGTGCGGGATCCCTGCGGGGTACTCGGTGAAGGCCTGCCCGCCGAGAATCACCCGGTCCGGGTTGAACAGGTCACGCAGCATCGCAACGGTGCGGCCGAGCACCCGGGCACGCTCGACCAGGAGCTCGTGCGCCGCAATGGATCCCGCGGCCGCTGCCCGGTAGACGGCGGCGATGGCCGGCCGTTCGTCGGTCTCGGTCAGGATGCCGGCCTCCTTGGCCGCTGCGATCGTGGCGCGGTCGCTGACCGTGGCCTCGAGGCAGCCCCGCGCACCGCAGGAGCAGAGCGCCGAGGAACCGGTGGACAGGTGCACGATCGAGCCGGGCCCGGACGAGGGCGTGTGCACCCGGCCGTCGATGGTGACGGCGACCCCCGCCGTCTCGCGGGCGTAGAAGTAGAGGCTGGTCCCTTCCGTTCCGCTGTCGCCCGGGCGCTGCGGGGCGAGCAGCAGCTCCGACGCCGCCATCGCCTCGACGTGCGCGGCGACCGAGACCGGCAGCCCCAGCCCCTCGCCGATGATCGAGCCGACGGGGGCGCCCAGCCAGCCGAGTCTCGGGTGGTCGACCCGGCCCGACGTCGCGTCCACCCGACCGCCGAGCGCCACCCCAACCCACAGGGGCCTGCGTCGATGCCATCTCGAGGCCAAAAGCTTTGCACTACGAGCGATCTGGGACAGCGCCTGGTCCTGCGGGATGGCCGGTGTCGGGATCTCGACTGCGCCGAGGACCTTTCCCCTGAGGTCGCTGGCCACGATCCCGGTGACCACGGCACCGATGTGGATACCGATGGTGAGGTAGGGCTCGTGGTTGACCTCGAACGGGACCCGGGGTCGGCCCACCGCACCGGACGCGGTGAGATCCGCCCGTTCACGCAGCAGACCCTCGGCCAGCAGCGCCGAGACCTGACGGTTCACCGTGGCGGTGGACAGCCCGGTGGTCTTGGCCGCGATGTCACGGGCGATCGGCCCACGGGCGCAGGCCACCCGGAACACCGCGGCGGCAGGGGTGTCGGCCACCCGCAGTTCCGGCGGGACGATCTGGGCACGAGTGGGAGGACGGACGATCGGCCGGGTGAGGGCGGCCGCGGACGACAGAGTGGTGATGGACACGCGAATTCCTTGCGCTTCGTCCCTGACGGGACAGACCTACACGGCGTGGGCGAGCGCTGACCTGGGAAAACGACGTGACATCAGCCGCCGGAACGCCCACAGGGGCGCCCGGAGGTCAGGGATGTCGACGTACGAGGAAGTGGCAGCGCGGACTAGCGACAGATACCGCGGGGGGAACAACAGAGTTCCCGCGCCAGGGGCAGGCGTGAACCCAGTGCGGCGGTCACATAGGTGACCCGCAACGGGTGAGGCCTGCCGGAGTTCATGGCGTCAAGCTAACACCCCGCCGAATTCTCCACCAACCGAGGGGAAATACCCGCCACGGCGACGATCCGGACGCCGGTTGCGATCAGCATGACGGAAACCCTTGGCCACCACAGTCATCGCTGGTTGCCTGACACACGTACCGCAGCGAGCCCGACACACTACGAAAGGCTTTTCATGTCAATCGATTTCGAAACCCGGACCACTGCGACGGGAGCCTCCGTCGCGAAGCTCGGCGCCCACATCGGCGCCCGTGTCGATGGCGTCACCCTCGGTGGCGACCTCGATCCGGCGACCGTCTCACTGATCCGTCAGGCCCTGCTCGAGCACAAGGTGATCTTCTTCCGCGGCCAGCAGCACCTCGACGAGGACTCCCAGTACGCATTCGCCCAGCTGCTCGGCGAGCCGACCACCGCGCACCCCACCGTCACCTCCCGCGGTGAGCGGGTCCTGCCGATCGACTCCGAGTACGGCAGCGCCAGCAGCTGGCACACCGACGTCACCTTCGTCGACCGCATCCCGAAGGCCTCGATCCTGCGGGCCGAGGTGCTGCCCACCTACGGGGGCTCGACAACCTGGGCGTCCACCGTCGCCGCCTACGACACCCTGCCCGAACCGCTCAAGGCCCTGGTGGAGAACCTCTGGGCGACGCACACCAACCTCTTCGACTACGCCGCGAGCACCGCCGCGTCCGTCGACGACAAGGGCGAGGAGTACATCAAGGAGTTCCAGTCCACCTACTACGAGACCCAGCACCCGGTGGTGCGCGTGCACCCCGAGACCGGTGAGCGGTCACTGCTCCTCGGCCACTTCGTCAAGGGCTTCGTCGGCTTCGGCCCCGCCGAGTCGCAGGCGCTGTTCCAGCTGCTGCAGGCGCGCGTCACCAAGCTCGAGAACACCACCCGCTGGAACTGGGAGGACGGTGACGTCGCGATCTGGGACAACCGCGCCACCCAGCACTACGCCGTCGGCGACTACGACGGGCAGCGCCGTCGCCTCACCCGGATCACCCTCGCAGGCGACGTCCCGGTCAACACCCACGGCGAGCGCAGCCGCATCGTCACCGGCGACGCCTCGCACTACTCGACCATCGACCAGCCGGTGCGGGTCGCGAGCTGATGACCGTCCCGCCGCACGCCAGGGGCTACGAGGGGTTCGCAGGCCGGATCGGCCGGACCACCGACGACTCGACCCCGTCCTGGGCGCCCGTTCCCTCGGCCGCCCCGGGTTCACCGAACGTCGTCGTCGTGTTGATCGACGACATGGGCTACAGCGACATCGGGCCCTTCGGCTCCGAGATCGACACGCCCAACCTCGATCGCCTCGCCGCCTCGGGCGTGCGGCTGACGAACTACCACACCACCCCGCTGTGCTCACCGTCGCGCGCGGCGCTGCTCACCGGGCTCAATCCGCACCGAGCCGGCTACGGCTTCGTCGCCAACGCCGATCCCGGTTACCCGGGTCTGCGCCTCGAACTCGCCGACGACGTGCTCACGTTGCCCGAGATCCTGCGGGCGGGCGGCTACGCCACCTACGCCGTCGGCAAGTGGCACCTGGTGCGCGACGCCAACATGCGCCCCGGCGCGAATCGCGACTCCTGGCCGACGCAACGCGGATTCGACCGCTACTACGGGTCCCTGGAGGGCCTCAATTCCTTCTACTATCCCAACCAGCTGGTCTCGGACAATTCCGCCGTCGACGTGGACGAGTACCCCGAGAACTATTACCTCACTGACGATCTGACGAACAAGGCCATCGGATACCTCAAGGACCTTCGCGCCCACGACGCCGACAAGCCGTTCTTTCTCTACTTCGCGCACGTGGCCATGCACGGACCACTCCAGGCCAAGCCGGCGGACGTCGCGAAGTACCGCGGCCGCTATGCCGAGGGCTGGGATGCGCTCCGCGAGAGACGCTTCGAGGCGCAACTCGCGCAGGGGCTGTTCCCGCCGGGGACCGAGCAGGCGCAGCGCAATTCCGAGGCCGGATTCGATGTGCCCGAATGGGACTCGTTGACCCCGGAGCAGAAGCGACGCTTCGCCCGCTACATGGAGGTGTACGCGGGCATGGTCGACAGCGTCGACCAGAGCATCGGACGGATCCTCGACACCATCGAGGAGCTCGGTGAACTCGACAACACCATCGTCGTGTTCACCTCCGACAACGGCGGCACCGCGGAGGGCGGGCCGGAGGGCACCCGATCGTACTTCTCCCAGTTCGCGCACGTCACGGACCCGGACTGGGTGGGCGACGTGCCGCACGACGAGGACCTGATCGGCACCGCGAAGCTCGGCGTGCACTACCCGCGGGGGTGGGGTCAGGCGTCGAACACCCCGTTCCGCTTCTACAAGGGGCAGTCCTTCGCCGGCGGCGTCCGCGTGCCGTTCGTCTTGTCATGGCCGGACGGACTGCGAAAGCAGGACGGCGACAACGGCATCCGTGAACAGTTCGCCTACGTCACCGACCTCGCGCCGACCCTGCTCGGACTCGTCGGCATCGACCCCCCGACCGTGCGGGGCGGACTGCCCGCCAAGGAGTTCGACGGGGTGGACGCCTCCGGAGTGCTCCGCGACGGGGCCGTCGCGTCCTCGCACACCGAGCAGTACACCGAGATGACCGGCAACCGCGGCTATTACCGCGACGGCTGGAAACTGCTCGCCCTGCACCCCGGCCCCGACGTGGATGCCCCGCGCTGGCAGCTGTTCGACGTTCGGACCGACCCAACCGAACTGCACGACCTGGCGGACCGGTTTCCGGAGAAGGTCGACGAGTTGGCGGCGACATGGGACGAGGCGGCATGGGCGAACACGGTGTTCCCCTTGCTGAGCGGCGGTGCACTGGCCGTCCGCAGGCCCGCGGAGCAGGCGCTGTCGCGGCCGGTCCGGATCCTGGCGGGCACCCCGCCCCTGGAACGCTATCGGTCCTCGAAGCTGATCGCCTTCCGCGACTTCGAGATCGCCGCCGAGTTGGGCGGATCCGGGTTCACGTCGGGCGACGAGGGCGTGCTGGTGGCGCACGGCGACCCACAGGGCGGCTACCTGCTGTACATCGAGGAGGGGCACCTGGTGTTCGGGCTGAACAGCTACGGCCGGTACGCCTCCGTCGACGCCGGTCCTGTGCCGGTGGGCGCCCGCCGGATCGAGGTCTCCACGACGGTCGCCCCGCGGCTCCGCTGGGACTTCACCATCCGGGTCGACGGCACCCCCGCCGGGGAGCTGCTCGGGCAGGTGCAGCTGGTCGGCATGGCCCCCTGGACCGGCATCTCGGTCGGGGTGGACGCCCGCGGCCCGGTGTCATGGGATCTGCGCGAACGACGCGGCCCGTTCCGGTACACCGGCGCACTGCGTGCGGTCACCTACACACCGGGCCCCGTCCAGGTGCCGGGCGCCGCCATCGCGCGGATCGAACGCGAGGCCGAGTACGCCGCCGATTAGGCGGCTCCGCCGCCCGTGCGCGGTTGACGAGTGTAGGGACCCGTCAACCG
>NZ_JBSGTR010000095.1:0-12846 GCF_053607505.1 Rhodococcus sp. NPDC055112 | reverse complement strand
CCGACGATGGCCGCGCCCATGAGCTTCGCGCTTGTGACCGGTTCTGGAGTCCCTGGACCCGTCAACCGCGCACAGGCGCTAGCCTTTTCACATGACCGCGTTCTCCGGGTTCCCCGTCGCCGCCCTGGACTTCTACGAGGACCTCGAGGCGGACAACAGCAAGAGTTGGTGGACGGCGCACAAGGCCGTCTACGACGAGACCGTGCACGCGCCGATGGCCGCGTTGCTCGCCGAACTGGAGCCCGATTTCGGGCAGGCCAAGCTCTTCCGCCCGTACCGCGATGTCCGGTTCGCCAAGGACAAGTCGCCGTACAAGACGCATCAGGGCGGCTTCTGCGCGGTGGGACCCGCCCTTGGCTACTACGTGCAACTCGACGCCCGCGGGCTCTTCGTGGCGGGCGGCTTCTATCAGGCCGACCCGGATCGGGTCGCACGCTTCCGTGCCGCGGTCGACAGCGACCTCCGCGGCGGACAGCTCGAGACGATCACCCGGGACCTCGAGGCCGCGAAGTTCGAGATCGGCGGCGACCGGCTCAAGACGACGCCACGCGGCTTCACCGTCGAGCATCCGCGGATCGAGCTGCTCCGTCACAAGTCGCTGACGGCCAGTCGCCTGTACGCCTCACCGAAGTGGCTCGACACCAAGCGCACCGCGACCGAGGTCCGCAAGGCGTGGGAATCGTTGCGGCCCCTGGTCGAATGGGCCACCGATGTGGTCGGGGCCCCGGCCTAGAAACCACCAGGCCGGCCCGCCCGATCTGCGATGATCAGCTATGGCGATGATTCGGCGCGTTCTCGTGCTCGTGAGCCTCGTCGGCCTCGTGGCCGCGTGCACCTCGACGGACACCTCCTCGCCACCCCCGTCACCCGCCGATCCGGCGCAGACCGAGGCCGTCAAGACGATCGTCCGCGAGGCCATGGCCGAGAGCCACCTGAAGTCGGTGATCGTGCGCGCCACCGTCGACGGCAGGGAGATCCTCACCGAGGCCGTCGGGGAGTCGATGACGGGCGTGCCCGCCACCACCGACATGCACTTCCGCAACGGCGCGGTGGCCATCTCCTACGTCTCCACCCTGCTGCTCCAGCTCGTCGACGAAGGGAAGGTGAGCCTCGACGACAAGGTGTCGACCTGGCTGCCCTACATCCCCCACAGCGACCTCGTGACGCTCGGCCAGCTGGCCCAGATGACCTCGGGCTACCCCGACTATGTCCTGGGCGCCACCGAGTTCGACGCGGCCATCTACGCCGACCCCTTCCGCAGGTGGACGCCCGAGGAACTCATCGCCCCCGCGACCGCCAAGCCGCTGCTCTACGAGCCGGGGACGAACTGGAACTACGCGCACACCAACTACGTCATCCTCGGGCTGGCGCTGGAGAAGATCACCGGCAAGCGGATGACGGACCTGATGCAGGAGAGGGTGCTCGGCCCGCTCGGGCTGACCAACACCACCGATCCCGGCACCGCCGCCATCGCCGAACCCGCCCTGCACGCCTTCAGCTCCGAGCGTCGCGAGGCCCTCAAGATCCCGGCGGGCGCCCCGTTCTACGAGGAATCCACCTACTGGAACCCGTCCTGGACCATCACCCGCGGGGCCGTCCAGACCACCGACATCTCCGACATGCACGACACCGCGGTCGCGATCGGCACCGGCAAGCTCCTGTCCGAGGAGTCGTACCAGAAGATGGTGTCGACGGACCTGCGCGGCAAGACGACGACCCTGCCCGGGTGCCCGACCTGCACCACGATGTCGGAGGGCTACACCTACGGGCTCGGGATCATCATCACCGGCGACTGGCTGATGCAGAACCCGTTGTTCTCCGGGTACGCGGCCGCGGAGGCCTACCTGCCCTCGAAGAAGGTCGCGATCGCCGTCGCCGTCACCTACGACCAGGAGGCCTTCGACGAGGCCGGCCTGTACAAGAACGCGGCCGAATCGATCTTCCGGAAGATCGGCGCCCAGCTCGCCCCAGGCGACGCTCCTCCGCCCCCGCCGCAGCGGTGACCCGCGGCCCGTCGACCGGCTCCGCTCGACGGCCCGACGGGTGCCGGAACCTCTTGCGCGGCAAGCGTTTGACCACGTCACGGCGCGCCGCGCCGGGACATGAACATGAGATTGATCACGCCGGAATGCAGAACCGCAGGTTGGTTGCCAGCCGGTGTCGAGGGCCACTTCGCTCTGCCCTATTGTCATGCGTCGTGATTGACGCGCAGACACTCGATGGCCAGTCCGGAACCACGACGATGCGGACGGCCAGGCGATGGGTCCCCGGAGCCTGCGTCTGGTGCGGAGACGCGGAGTCGGTTGACATGTACCGCAACGAGCCGCGCTGCGGAACCTGCCGCGAAAACGAAGAGATCATCGAGGGCGCCCGGCGCTTCCTCGGGATGTACGGACTGCGCCCGCTCGGCGGCACGCTGCAGTCCGACGACGAGGAAGAGCGGGAGTGGCGCGTCACCGCCCGCGACGCCCGCGCCGTGCTGAACCAGATCAAGCTCGAGACCCCGCCGGACCCGGCGCTGGTCCGCAAGGCCCTGCGGCCGCGCGCCGCCGCGGTCGTCGCGGAGACCGCGCCCGCACCCCGCCGCACGGCCGCCCCGAAGGCCGCCTCCTCGGCCTCGACCCCTGCCGCGTCGGCGCCGACCACCACGGTCGACATGGCTACCCTCGAGGCCCGCGTCACCGGCCTGCTCGACCAGCTCGCGTCGGTCGACGAGCAGATCACCGTCGCGGAGGCCGGCCAGGGCCTGGCCGCCCGCGCGCGGCTCACGGACCTCGGCAACCAGAAGGCCTCGATCCTGCGCATGCTGGCCGCGCTGGAGAAGACCCGCCGCGGCATCGACGGCTGACCCGCCGGTCCCGATGCGGCGGGTCTGCCCGGTGCGGCACGATGAGGCGGTGAGCCTGTTGATCCGCGACGCCGACCACCACGACCTGCCCGGCATTCTCGAGATCCACAACGAGGCGGTGCTCAACACCACCGCCATCTGGGACGAGGAGACGGTCGACGTCGAGGACCGCCGCGAGTGGCTCGAGGCCCGCCGCCGGGCCGGGTATCCGGTGCTCGTCGCGGAATCCGACGGCCGGGTGGCGGGTTACGCGTCCTATGGCGTGTGGCGAGCCAAGAGCGGGTACCGGTACACGGTGGAGAACTCGGTGTACGTGCACGTCGACCACCACCGCAAGGGCATCGCGTCCCAGCTGATGGCGGCGCTGATCGAGCGGGCCAAGGCGGGCAGTGTGCACGTGATGGTGGCGAGCATCGAGTCCGGCAACACCACCTCGATCGCGCTGCACGAGCGGTTCGGGTTCCGGACGGTCGCCGTGATGCCCGAGGTCGGGATGAAGTTCGGGCGCTGGCTGGACATGACCTTCATGCAGTTGACGCTGTAGCAGAATCAATCGGCCCGACCCGGGTGTAGCACTTCCGTCTCGTGTCACGATGTATCTGGTGATGTGAGCACCGCTCGGGGGGTAGTACCGACGCGTGCATCGTTGGTCGGAATGGGGAGACGACATGACAGTTCGCGGATTCATCGCACGACATCGGATAGCCTCGGCGGCCATCGTGCCTGCCGCCGTGGGGGTGACGGCGATACTCGGGCTGACGTGGGCCCTGTCCCCTGCGCCCCGCACCGCGGACACCGAACTCACGTCGTCGGTGACCGAATGCCACGACATGGTGACCGTCTCGATCGCGGGCCGCAATGACACCCCGCTGGCGGGCACCACGAAGATGCTGGTCGGGCCCAACGGCGAGGCCCTGCCTGCCGCGTTGTCGAGTGACTACAGCAGCCACTGGGTCGATCCGGTGATCAACGCACCGAACGGTGTCGTCGATCCGAAGGCGTACGCCGCCGTCTACATTGCCTACCCCGCGAACATGAGCAGCTACGAAGAGGCCGTCGCCAAGGGCGTGGCCAACACCGAATCGGTGATGCGCGAGATCCGGGTGGCGTGCCCCGACACGAAGTTCGCCGTCGTCGGCTACAGCGAGGGCGCGGACGTCGCACGGCGGGTCGCAATGGACGTCGGCCATCAGGACGCGGACACCAAAGGCGAATACGGGATCGTGAATCCGGGCAACGTCGTCGGCGTGGTCATCCTGGCCGATGCCGGCCGGGCGAACGGCCAGGGACCGTTCCCCGGGGCCAAGAACCCGTTCGCCAATCCGGACGGATTCGACCGGCAGTTCCAGAACGGCACCAACCCGACCACGGGGCAGGGCGCGCTCCCGGACACCGGCGGCGACGATTTCGGAGCGCTGGGCGGCAAGGTCGCCTCGTTCTGCTCCGAGAAGGACTTCACCTGCGCGGTGCCGGAGAACATCTCGCTGTTGCAGCTCGCGATCAACGTGGGCAGACAGCTGAACGTCGACACCCTCGAGCGTGAGGGCCTCACACCTGCGACGGGACAGGATGTCGCGGTCGCGCTCAGCCAGATCGCGTTCAATGCATTCGCGGAGGTACGGTCCCAGCCGGACTGGATGAAGGGCGACCAGACCTTCCTCGACGTGCTGCTGACGGTGTCCTCCCCGTCGTACAAGCCCGGTGAGGCCGCGAAGGCCCCGGCGAAGGCCCAGTCGATCTCCGCCGACGAGATGTCCCCGCTGGCATACCTCCCGCAGAAGGTGTTCAAGGAGATCATCGGACTCATCACGACGAACCAGAACACCATCCCGGTCGTCCTGAGCGATCCCTACCAGCTGACGCTCGCCAAGGACGTCGGCCACCACTTCGACTACTGGCGCGACAACGATGCCGCCAACGGCAAGCCGCTGACCTCCGCCGAGTACGCGGCGGCGTGGCTGACGCATCTCGCACAGCAGGCGCAGAACGGTCAACCCGTCGATCCGTCGGCGAAGCCGGACGCCGGAAGCCTGGCCGCCGCGCTCTCGTCGGCCACCGCCACGGCCACGTCCGCGCCGACGGCACCGAGCACCGCGCCCGTGGCAGGGACCGTCACGGCGACGGAGTCCGCCGCGCCGACCACAACCGGCACGGCACCCACCGAATCACCGGCGGCGACGACAACCGGATCGGCAACGACACCCACTGCGACGCCGAGCGCGGTCCCCACCGTGGAGGCCGCCGCCCCGGTGGACTCGCAGGACGCGGCGACGGACACCGTCACGCCCCCCACCACGGCGGCGGCAACCACCACGGTCCCGACCACCACCACACCGCCTCCGAGCCCGGCCGCCGGATAGCCGCATCACGACGGTGGTCGTCGCCTTCGGAGGCGAATCCCACTGGGCGACGTCCACTTCGGACTCTCATTCACCGAGACAGGTGGCCGGGCCGACCGAATTCTCTGTCAACAATGGCGGCGCACTGAGACGTGCATCACTCACAACCGCCATAAGGAGAACACCATGGGATCTTCCGACGCCGACCTCGCCATGCTCGGCACCGTTGCCAAGGTCGCCGGGCTCGGAGCCGGACTGCTCACCGGCGCCGGCGCCGTCATCGGACTGGGACTGTTCCTCAACTCTCAGTCCTAGGCCGTGGCGGGCCGGGCCCACACGAACACCGTGTGGGCCCGGCGCTGGTTCTACTTCTTGTCCGCCAGGATCAGCGCGAAACGCTCGTCCGGATCGGTCCACACCCGATCGCTGCCGAATCCAGCGGCGTCGAGCTCCTTGCCGATGCCCTCGACCCGGAACTTCGCCGAGATCTCGGTGCGCATCTGCTCCCCCGCGTCGAACTGCACGTCCAGGCCGATGCCCGGTACGCACACGCTCATCGCCTCGGCGGCCTCCAGCCGCATCTCGATCCACTCGTTCGTCTCGTCCCAGAGCGCCACGTGCCGGAACCGATCCACATCGAAGTCGGCGCCGAGTTGCTCGTTGAGCACGGACAGCACGTTCCGGTTGAACTGTGCGGTCACCCCCGCCGCATCGTCGTAGGCAGGAACCAGCACCGCCGGGTCGGTGATCAGTCCGACGCCCAGCAGGAGCTGCTCACCCTCGTCGAGCACCTCGGCGATCGACGCCAGGAACTCGGCCCTCTCGTCGGGCACCAGATTGCCGAGGGTGCCGCCGAGAAACGCGATCATCCTCGTGCCGCCCCGCGGCAGGTTGTGCAGGGTGTCGGTGAAGTCGCTGACGATTCCGTGCACGGCCAGCGACGGGAACTCTCCTGCGAGCTGCCCGACGGCGGACTCCAACGCTGCCTCCGACACATCCTGCGGCACATAGCGCTCCAGCGTTCCGTGCTCGGTCAGCGCACCGAGGAGCAACCGGGTCTTCTCCGAGGAACCGGAGCCGAGCTCGACGAGGATCTGCGCGGAGGTGGCCTCCGCGATGTCCACGGCACTCGCGCGAAGCAGCTCCCTCTCGGTTCGGGTCGGGAAGTACTCGGGCAGCCTGGTGATCTCCTCGAACAGCTCGCTACCCCTGGCGTCATAGAACCACTTGGGTGGCAGCCACTTCGGTGTCGACTTGAGCCCGATCAGGGCGTCCTCGCGCAGGTTGCCGAGCAACTGCTCCGGCGCCAAATGGATCTCCAGGGTCGGTTCGCTCATAGGTGATCTCCCAACTCGGTGATGTTCAGGTGTCCCGGTCGCGCCTCGACGAGGTGCCCATCCGGTACGGGCTGCCAGCCCGGGTCGTCGTCGATCGGCTCGGACGAGATCATCGCGCTGAGCTCGTCCACCTTCACGGACAGCGAGTGGTAGACGGTCGTCGCCCACAACGTCGTCCCGTTGCCCAACAACAGGTTCAGTCGCGATTCCGGCGCGGCCTCGAGGACGTCGGCGATGACCGACGCCAGAGCGGCGGCCGGTGTGCCCGCATCCAGTCGGCGCCGCACCAGGGTCCACAGCAGGGCCGAGTCCGTCAACGCAGGCATCCGCAGCAGCTCAAGGGCAGGCAACCACTCGGCGAGCCCTGCCATCGAATCCGGCCAGCCAACGATCCGGCCGTTGTGGCTCAGTGCCCACCCGTCGCCGGTGAACGGGGCGCACGCGGCGCGCTCGAGCGGCATGCCGACGGTCGCCGAGCGGACAGCCGCGAGCACGGCACCCGACCGGACCTGACCGAGCACCCCGTCGACCGCGGGGTCCGCCCACATCGGCACCGGATTCCGGTACGCCTGCACCCCGTCCGGCGATCCCGGTTCACCCTGCCACCACGCCGCGCCGAATCCGTCCGCGTTGATCGTGCCGCCCCGGCGCATGTCCCGCGGCGCCCAGGACTGGTCACGCAGGCTGTGCGATCCGGCGGTGATCAGTTCGCCCACCCCCCGTGGTGGGCCCAGATAGCCCAGATGCCTGCACATCTAGGCGCTCTCCTGCACGTCGCGCGCGCAGCGGAACCCGGCGAAGATCTGCCGTCGCACGGGATGGTCCCAGTTGCGGAACGTGCCGCGGCAGGCCACCGGGTCGGTGCCGAACGAGCCGCCGCGCAACACCTTGTAGTCGCCGCCGTGGAAGACCTCCGAGTACTCCCGGTAGGGGAACGCCGCGAAACCCGGATAGGGCAGGAAGTCCGAAGAGGTCCATTCCCAGACGTCGCCGATCAACTGATCCACGCCGTGCGGGGACCGGCCGCGCGGGTATGCCCCGACACCGGCGGGTTCGAGGTGCCGTTGCCCGAGGTTCGCGTGGCTGGAGCCGGGTTCCTCTTCGCCCCAGGGGTATCGGCGAGATCGGCGGGTCGCGGGGTCCCACCGGGCGGCCTTCTCCCACTCGCTCTCGGTGGGTAGCCGTTTGCCCGCCCACCGGGCGTACGCCTGCGCCTCGAAGTAGCAGACGTGCACCACCGGCTGGTTCGGGTTCAGCGGCGCGAGCGTCCCGAACGACCTCCGCCACCATTCCCCCGCACCGTCGCGCTCCCAGAACTGCGGCGCGGTCAGGCCGGCCGACCGCCGGTGCGCCCAGCCGCGTTCGCTCCACAACTCGGCGCGCTCGTACCCGCCGTCCGCGATGAACTCCCGGTACTGCCCGTTGGTGACCGGGGCGACGTCGAGCGCGAACGTCGCGACGTTCACCGTGTGCGCGGGCCGCTCGTTGTCCAGCGCCCAGGGGTCCGTCGAGGTGCCCATGGTGAACTCACCGCCGGGGATCACCACCTCGGCCGGTGTCACCGCACGCACTGGGTCCGGCGCCGGGACGGCGCGCAAGACCGCTGGGCCGCTGCGCAACTGGTGGGTGGCGAGCATCGTCTCGTCGTGCTGCTGCTCGTGCTGGGCGATCATGGCGAACGCGAAACCGTCCCGCTCGACCGGTCTGCCCGCCAGCGGCGAACGGTCGAGGATGTCCCACACCTTGTCCCGGACCTCGGCGACGTAACCGCGCGCCTCCTCCGGGTTCAGCAACGGCAAGGCGGGCCGGTCCGCGCGCGCATGCTTGAAGGCGTCGTAGATCTCGTCGATGTCGCGGCGCACCGGTTCGCGGCCGCCCACGTCGCGAACCAGCCACAGCTCCTCCTGATTGCCGATGTGCGCGAGGTCCCACACCAGCGGGCTCATCAGCGGCGAGTGCTGCGCGATCAGTTCCGACTCGTCGACGCAGTCGGTGAGGGCCGCGCTGCGGGCGCGGGCGCGGGCCAGCACCGTCGCGAGTTGGGCGCGCAGGGCCTCGGGCGTCGGGGTCTCGGGTGCCGTTGCGCGGGTCGAGGGGCCTGCGGTCATCGGTGGTACTCCTCTGCTGGGGTCACTCCACGGCAACATCGCTCGGCCGCGGACGCGAGCTCCTCCTCGAACCGGGACGACTGCGCTGCGGCCAGGAACAGCAGTTCGCTTGCGGCGCGGCGCAGTTCGCCGTCACGAAGCCCGAACTCGGCGCCGTCGCGCCACCGCCCAGCTGTCGACGCCGCGATGGCGGTGGCCTCCGTGACGGTGCCCCGGTCGCCGAGCAGCGCGGCCAGCGCCGCGATGGGCACGCGCCACAGATCGCCGGGCTGTGCGTCCAGGTACCGCACCTCCAGATGGCCCGCGGCCCGGACCGGTGGAAACAGCGTGGTCAGGTGGTAGTCGAGGTCGGCAAGGTCCGGGCGCCTGTCGATCTCGGTGTCCAGTGCCCCGGCGATCCAGTCCGCGAAGGTGGCTCCCGGCGGCGCCGACCAGTCGCCGTCGGAATCCGCGCCTCGCCCACCGGTCACGCAGAGCAGCGGCACATCGAGCGCCCAGCTGCCGTAGTCGGCGATCGGATCGGCGGTGTACAGCGGCTGCGTCCGCTCCGGGTCGAGCTCCAGCCAGGTCCGCATCCGCTGCGAGGCCCACCCGCCGTCCGGTGTCCCGCGCAGCCGAGGCGAACAGGCGAAGGCCGCGAGCAACGCGGGCCCGGCGTCGTGCAGCAACCGCCAGCGGGCGGCCACCTCGGCCGGGTCCGCCCCCGCGTCGACGCTCACCTGGGTGGCCGCGGTGTTGCACATCATCAGCCTGCCGAAGGGACCGATCCCGTCGAACCGTTCCTCCATGGCCCGGTACCGGGGCAGTCGCAGCAGCCGCTCGGCCTGGCGGGACCGGTCGGCGGCACGGGAATGGACGGTGATGCCCGCCGCCCTCAGCAGGCGACGAAGGACCGCCTCGTCTGCGGCGAGCGCGGCACACAGGTCCTCGGCCGAGGACAGGGGCGCGCTGGAGAGTTCTATCTGGCCGCCGGGTTCGATGGTGACGGCGCTTCCGCTCGGCAGACTCAGAGCGGGTGAAGAAGGGGCAATCGATGTCGGTGCGTGCGGCCCCAGCGCAGCGGCGACGTCGCCGAGGTCCGGCCTGCTCCGCGCGGGGTCGTCACGAGCGGTCAGCCATTCCAGTTCGGCACCGATGAGCCGGGGTGGGCCGAGTTTGAAACAGACACCACCGACGTACGCCTCCGCGGCGGCTCGGGTGGTGAGCCGGCGCGAATCCACTGCCATCGCCATCAGCTTCTCCGATCGTCGGCGGCGCGTGTTCGGCAAGTACGAATTCGACAATAGAGACCGTCACCGACACTAAACCGCGATCGCCGATCGCGCACCCGTCGCGCCGACCGCGGCGACGGTACTGTCCGACAGACAACGCCAGCTCAGTCAGCCGGGAGGTCTGAAGATGCTCGATCAGCAACGCCTGCGCCGCGATACGCCCGGTTGCCTCGACAAGGTCTTCCTCGACAGTGCCGGGTCGTCGCTGTCCCCCGAGCCGGTGCTCGAGGCGGTCACCGCCCACCTGCGGCGGGAGGCCGAGATCGGCGGTTACCTCGCCGCCGGGGAGCGCGCCGCCGACCTGGCCGACGTGAAGACCGCGCTCGGCGAGCTGCTCGGCGCCCAGGCAGGCGACTTCGCGCTGGTGGAGAGCGCGACCAGGGCCTGGACGGACTTCTTCTACGCGGTGCCACTCGCCGCCGGTGATCGAGTCCTGATCACCGAGGTCGAGTACGCCAGCAACGCCATCGCGGCCCTGCAGCGCGCCCGTGCGACCGGCGCGGTCGTCGAGGTCGTCCCGTCCACGCCGACCGGGGAGATCGACCTCGACGCCCTCTCCCGGATGCTCGACGAGCGGGTGCGGCTGGTGTCGCTGGTGCACGCACCGACCAACGGCGGGCTGATCAATCCCGTCCGCGAGGTGGCTGACCTGGCACACGGCGTCGGCGCGCTGGTGCTGCTCGACGCCTGTCAGTCGGTCGGCCAGATCCCGGTGGACGTCGCCACGCTCGGCGTCGATGCGCTCTCTGCGACGGGTCGCAAGTGGCTGCGGGCCCCGCGGGGCACCGGATTCCTCTACGTGCGCCCCGAGCTGGCCCGCACCCTGGAACCCGCCGCGCTGGACCTGCACGGCGCGCAGTGGACGGCGACCGACGGCTACCGGATGGCCGAGGACGCGTCGCGGTTCGAGTTCTGGGAGTGCAGCGTCGCGGGCAGGCTTGGCCTCGGCGCGGCGGTCCGCTACCTGCTCGACCTGGGGATCGACGAGGTGAGCGCCGCGGTGTCCGAGCGTGCCGAGGCCGCGCGCGCAGGGCTGGCCACGGTCCCCGGTGCGACGGTGCGCGATCTCGGCCGCACCCGCAGCGGCATCGTCTCCTTCACCGTCGACGGGGTCGCCCCGGCGGCCGTGCGGGAAGCGTTGGCCGCCAAGGACATCACGGTGACCGTCAGCGGCCGCGGCTCGACGCTGGTGGACATGAGCAACCGGGACCTGGAGGCGGTGGTGCGGGCGTCGCCGCACTGCTTCAACTCGTTCGAGGACCTCGAGCGGCTCGTCGAGGCGGTCGCGGCGCTGTAGCCGGGCTAGGGCGCGTCTCTCAAATCCTTCCGGATGCGCCTGGTGAAACGATCGTTGTCCGGCAAGGCGGAGGAGGAGCCGATACCGGGTTTGTATCGGCGACGACGACAACACAGCAGGGCGGCGATCGGGCGCCAGGGGCGCCGAATGGGGATTTGGGAGACGCGCCCTAGTCCTGCCTGCGCAGCTCGGCGTGCAGATGGTGGGTGAGCGGCGTCGTGTCGTGCGCCATCCACATGTCGTAGGTGAGCAGATCGCCCGCGACCACCCAGCGCCTGCGGATCTCGTGCACGGGCTTGGCGTTCGGGGACCGGCTGAGCGTCAGCGCCGTCATCTCGAGCACCCCGTCGCGGACGTCCCCCTGATGGATCTCGACGAATCCCGTTGGCTGGCTGACCAGCAGCTCGACGCTGTCCCCTCCGGTGAGCCGCAGGTAACCGTTCTCGGTGTGCATCGGCGGGCCGCCGCCCGGCTTGCGGGTCCGGGACAGGTAGGTCAGGAACGGCTTCCCGATCGGCGTCAGGTTCACCTGCTCGTCGTACGCGAAATCCTCGATCGTCGGGTAGTGCCCCTCGCCGGAGCCCGCCCAGTGGCCGGCGAACGGGGCGAGCACGCCCAGTGGCGCCAGCGCGGCGGTTACGTCAGTCATCGGTGCTCCCGGGAGTTGTCGTGTTCTTCGATCTCGTCCAAACCTATCGGCAGGCCCCGACCCCCGCTCGATTGCGCACAGCACGCGTGTCGAGGCCGATTGGCGGGGGGTCACGCAACTCCGGTATGCTGGCCTGCGTTGTCTCGGCGAGGGTGAACCACTTCGTTGGCTCACCGTGATCGACGCGGCTACGGCTACCTTTCGAGCAGTTTGCGCTCCGGGCCGTGCGCGTTCGTCCGCCCCCGTCGAGATCACCGCAATGCCACCGAATCAAATCTGATGTGAGCCGTAGGAGCTGTTTCCCCATGTCGACCGATGCCAATCGCCTCGAAGCCGCCGTCCGCACCGAGTTCGGCAAGGGTGCCGCACGCCGCGCCCGCCGCGACGGCCAGGTCCCCGCGGTCCTCTACGGCCACCAGGAAGAGCCGCGCCACCTCGCGCTGAACGCCCGTGAGTTCGCCAAGGTCCTGCGCGCCCACGGCACCAACGCCGTCCTCACCCTCGACATCGAGGGCAAGGAGCAGATCGCGCTCACCAAGTCGGTCGTCGTGCACCCGATCCGCAACTACATCGAGCACGCGGACCTGCTGGTCATCAAGAAGGGCGAGAAGGTCACCGTCGAGGTGCCCGTCATCGTCACCGGCGAGGCCGAGGCCGGCAGCCTGATCGCCCAGGACGCCTCCACCGTCTCCGTCGAGGCCGACGCCATGAACCTGCCCGAGCAGATCGAGGTCTCCGTCGAGGGCCTCGCCGTCGGCAGCCAGATCCACGCCAGCGGCCTGACCCTGCCCGCGGGCGCCACCCTGCAGGGTGACCCGGAGCTGCTGATCGTCAACATCGTTGCCGCCCCGACCGCCGAGGCCATGGAGGCCGAGGGCGCGGGCGTCGAGGGCGCCGAGGCCCCCGCCGAGGAGACCGCCGCCGAGGCCGAGTCCGCCGAGGCCTGAGTCGCTCCACCGCACACATCAGTGCAGCGCTAACGTCAACGGCGCGCCAT
>NZ_JBSGTR010000094.1:0-12880 GCF_053607505.1 Rhodococcus sp. NPDC055112 | reverse complement strand
GTGCACCGGGCTCCACCGCTTCTCTCGAGTGGTCACGTCAGCGGGTGGTCAGCGCCTCCGACTGGGAGCTCGCCTTCGCGGCGCGCTCGGTGAGGAAAGCGAACCCGAGGCCGAGCGCCAGCCACAGCGTTGCCTGGATGGCCAGCGACGAGATGCGGAAATCCCACAGCAGCGTCGCCGGGAAGTCGTCGCCGACCTCGTTGATACCGGGCAGCACGACGTAGCCGATCGCGACGATCGCCAGGAACGCCAGCACCGGCGCCGCGACCTGCACCGACAGGTACCCGGTCACGGCGACGAGGCGCGCGACGTATGCGGCGACCGCGACCGCGAACAGGCCGAGCACCACCGACGCCAGCCACAGCCAGGTGCGCTGGTTGATGGTGTCCGGATCCCCGACCGCGGGCGGGTTCGCCGGGTACTTGAAGAACGGCACCGCCTCGACGGCAAGCCAACCGAGGCCGGCCAGCGCCAGGGCCAGTACCGGGCCCGACAGTCCGCTGACCCGCCGCGCGTAGTAGGCGACCGCGGCGAACAGTGCACCGAGCGCGAGACCGGCGAGGCTGGTCGCGAGGAACAGGCCGAACCGCTGCCCGTCGCGGCTGACGAGTGCATCGTCGCCGTGCGAGTGGCCTTCCTCGGCCTCGGCCTCGGCCTCGGCGCCCGCGTCGTGCGTGTGCTCGTCTGTAGTGGCGGTGTCGTGAGTGTGCTCCTCCGCCGGTGCGGAGGCGGCCTCCTCGATCGCGATGGCCGCGTCGATGTGCGGTTCGCCGATCACGAACGCGACGGCACCGGCCAGCAGTCCGGCGACGAGGCCGGCCAGCAGGCCGCGGATGAGGAGGTTCTTGAAGGTTCCGGTCAGTGGCACGGCAGGCCCAGCAGGTGCCGACCGTCATGCATCAGTTCGTGCATGTACATACCGGTGCGCGAGACCGCACCCTGGTCGAAGCCGACCAGGTAGAGGGTCAGCATCGCGAGCAGGACCACGCCCGCGATGATCATCGCGATGCCGACAGAATCGGTCGCCGTGCTGGGATTGTGTACGAGTGCCATGGTTCCTCCTGGGATTCCGCGTCCCCTAAAAAGCCCATGCGATGGCCCCGGTATCTGGCTGTCGAGGGTGTGCCTCGATCACAGTGGCGCGACCGCTCCGGACTCTCACCGGATTCCCGTCAACCATCGCTATTACCAGCGCACTCTCGCATTGACCCGACTGTGGTGTCAATCGCAACCGCCCGGCCGATCGGCGAGACGTTCGCGCGCACTTCACCGGGCGGTCGGTGACAGTTGGCGGGATCGCCATGCCGACCGGGATCGATGGGTCGGTGCGAATAGTGCAGCTGGCCAACTTCTACGGTCCCCGATCGGGTGGGCTGCGCACCGCGCTGCACAACTGGGGCGCCGGCTACTGCGGACGCGGGCACGAGGTGATCCTGGTCGTTCCCGGCCGGCGCGACGCCGAGGAGGTGATGGCGAGCGGGGTCCTGCGGATCACCCTGGCCGCGGTGCCGATCCCGGGCACCGGCGGCTACCGCGCCGTCAACCCGCGCCGGGTGGCCGACGTCGTGCGGGGGCTGCGCCCTGCCGCGCTCGAGGTGTCGGACCGGCTGACGCTGCGCGGCTTCGGGCAGTGGGCGCGTCGGCGGGACGTGCGGAGCGTGGTGGTGTCCCATGAGCGACTCGACCGACTGCTCGGGCAGGTGCTGCCGCCGCGCACGGCGCGTTCGTGGGCTGATGTCGCCAACGCCAGGATGGTGCGCAACTTCGATGCGGTGGTCTGCACCACCGCGTTCGCATCCGAGGAGTTCACCCGGATCGGCGCGGGAAACCTGTTCCGCGTTCCGCTGGGCGTCGATCTGGCACTGTTCCATCCGGATCGGCGGGACGAGGGCGTCCGCGAGCACTACGCCCTGCCGTCGCAGCGGTTGTTGCTGCACTGCGGTCGGCTGTCGGTGGAGAAGCAGGTCGATCGCAGCATCGAAGCGGTCCGGTCCCTCGTCGGGCAGGGCCAGGACATCCGGCTGGTGATCGCCGGCGACGGGCCGAAGCGAGAAGCCTTGCGGCACAGGGCGCGAAAGCTGCCGGTGCATTTCGCGGGCTTCATCGGCGACCCCGGACGGCTGGCGACGCTGTTCGCCTGCGCCGACGTCACCCTTGCGCCCGGCCCGCACGAGACGTTCTGCCTGTCGGCACTGGAGTCGCTGGCCGCGGGCACACCGGTGGTCGCGGCGCGGTCGTCCGCCCTTGCGGAGATCATCACCCCGGATTGCGGGGCTCTTGCGCACGGGCGGGGCGTCGCGCTGGCGGACGCCGTCACCGGGGTGCTCGCCCTCCCGGCGGGTGCGCGCAGGGAATCCGCCCGGCTGCGGGCCGAACAGTTCAGCTGGTCGGCGTCAGTCGACGGGATGCTGTCGGTGCTGGCGGGGACCTGAGGGCGGGGCGGACAGCGCCCGTCGCAACGCGGCCGCGGCCCGTCCCATCGCCTCGGGACCCGACCGGCCGACTCCCACCATGTTCGCGAAGGAGTGGATCAGCCCGGGCTCTCCGACGTGCTGCACGTCGACCCCCGCCGCACGGAGCTTCTCGGCGTAGGCGTCGCCCTCGTCGCGCAGCGGATCGAACCCCGCCGTCACCACGTAGGCGGGAGGCAGGTCGGCGAGGTCGCCGTAGATAGGTGACAGCAGCGGATCGGTTCGGTCCGCCCCCGCCGGGACGTAACTCTTCTCGGCGAGGTCCATGAACCGTTCGGTCAGGAAGAATCCCTTCGCGAAGGTGGTCCGGCTGGGTCGCTTCACCGCGACATCCGCCACGGGATAGATCAGCAACTGGAACACGGGCCTCGCCCCGAGTTCCCCGTGCGCGGCACGCTGGGCGAGGACGGCGGCGAGGTTTCCGCCCGCGCTGTCGCCGCCGACGGCGATCCGGTCCGGGTCGATGCCCAGGCCGGTCGCGTTGGCGGTCACGAACGAGTACGCCGCCTCGACGTCGTGCACGGCGGCGGGGAAGGGCCACTCGGGGGCCAGCCGATAGTCCATGGCGACGACCCGGATCCCTGCCCGCTCGGCGAGGAAGCGGCACACCGCGTCGTGGCTGTCGAGGTCGCCGTAGACCCAGCCGCCGCCGTGGAGGTACATCAGCGCGGGCGATGCGGTGGTCAGGCCGCGAGGGGTATAGAACCGCAGGCGGAGCGGGCCCGCCGGGCCGTCGATGTCGCGGTCGGTGACCGCGCCGATCGGCTGGTTGCCGCCGACGGCCCTGGAACTGGACAGGAGCGCGCGCCTGCCGCCGGGGATCGGACGCTCCTCGGCTGCCGCGCCCTCGAGCTTTCCCAATGCGAGCATGAGCTGCATCTCGGGGTCGAGGACGTTGCCCTCGATCTCCACGGGCCGCCCCGCCATCCGGCGGAGGACGCCCGCGGGCATCGACAGCAGGGTCTGCAGCGTGTGCCGTTTCGCCAAGTCGATCGCGCGGGTCATGTCCGCGAACCTATCCGCTCGACCTGGGGTGCATGCCCGGTTCGGGGCTCAGGCGTCCTTCGCCGCGGCGGCCACGTCGAGCACGACCTCGAACTCGAGCAGCGAGGCACCGGTTGCCACCGGCTTGGCGCGCTCGCCCGAGTGCGCGGCCCTGGCCGGGCCGTCTGCCCATGCCTTGAAGGCCTCCTCGGATTCCCACTGCGTCACGACGAAGTAGCGCTCGTCGCCCTTGACGGGGCGCAGCAACTGGAAGCCGAGGAAGCCGGGGGAGTTCTCGACCGCGTGCGCGCGGTTCGCGAAACGCTTCTCCAGCTCGGGGCCTGCGCCCTCGGGGACCTCGATTGCATTGATCTTCACGACTGCCATGCGGGCGAGCGTACTCCGCTCGGGGTCAGGCGCCGGTGGTGTCGGGTTCGGCGAGATGCTCGGTCAGGACGGCCAATTGGATCTTGCCCGCGTCGGCGTGGACCGCGCGGCCGGCGTCGGTGACGTCGACGAAAACCCCGCGACGATCCGATTCGCACAGGGACCGTGCGACCAGTCCCGCCTTCTCCAGTCGCGCGACGCTCCTGGAGAGGGCGCTCGGGCTCAGGTACATGTCCGCGGCGAGCTCCTGCATCCGCGGGTGCTTGCACGTGACGCTCATCAGGCGGTCGAGGGTCTCGAAGTCGCTCATGCTCAGGCCGTGCGCGTTCTGCATCTGGCGATCGAGGTCGCACGCGATCCCGTTGTACCGGTCGAGCAGCGCTCGCCAGGTGTCGCGGAGCTCCGCTTCTGACGTCATGGCCGCATCCTAGTTCCAGTCCGCCGATTGATGCAAGCGAATTAAATGTTAACGGAATTAGTGCTTGCGCATTGATTGCACATGCACATACAGTCCTCGACGTGACTATCACCGAAACCACTCCGAACCTCACCGCCTCGCCGGGTTCGACCACTCCTGCCGCAGGGCAGGCATGGACGGCCCGCCTCTGGGGGATCCTCGCGGTGCTGTGCGTCGTGATGTTCCTCGATGGGCTCGACGTCTCGATGGTGGGCGTCGCGCTGCCCTCGATCGGTACCGAACTGGGCCTCGACACCACCTCGCTGCAGTGGATCATCAACGGCTACGTGCTCGGCTTCGGCGGCCTGCTGCTGCTCGGCGGGCGCACCGCCGACCTGCTCGGCAGGCGCAACGTCTTCCTGGTGGCGCTGGCGGTCTTCGCCGTCGCCTCGCTGGTCGGCGGGCTCGTCGACAACGGCACCCTGCTCATCGTGACCCGCTTCGTGAAGGGTCTCGCCGCAGCCTTCACCGCCCCGACCGCGATGTCCATCCTGACCACCACGTTCAAGGAGGGGCCTGCCCGCAACCGGGCGCTGTCGATCTTCTCCGTGTTCGGTGCCAGCGGCTACTCGTCGGGGCTGATCCTCGGCGGCCTGCTCACCAGCGCCGGATGGCGGTGGACGTTCCTCATGCCGGTGCCGTTCGCGGTCGCGACCCTCGCCGCCGCCGTCGTCCTCATCCCGCGTGACCGGCCTGCCGACACCGGCGGGCACGATCTGGCCGGCGCGGTCACCTTGGTCGCAGGCATGATGCTCGCTGTCTACACCGTCGTCTCCGCGCCAGCACGCGGCTGGGCGGATCCGCTCACGCTCGGGCTCTTCGCGCTCGCGGCGGTCCTGCTGGCCTCGTTCGTCTTGGTGGAGAGGCGAGTTGCGCATCCGCTCGTCCGGCTGAGCATCCTCAGGGTTGGCGCGATCGTGCGGGCCAACCTGAGCATCATCGCGCTGTTCGGTTCCTACCTGAGCTTCCAGTTCATGGTGACGATCTTCCTGCAGTCCGGGCTCGGCTGGTCGCCGCTGAAGATGGCGCTGGCGCTGCTCCCGGCCGGACTGATCGTCGCGTTCGGCTCGCCGTTCGTCGGGCGTCTCGTCGACCGGTTCGGCACGCCGCGGATGATCATCGCCGCGCTCGGCTCGCTGAGCCTGGGCTACCTCTGGTTCCTGTTCGTCGGCAGCGACCAGCCGACGTACGCGGTGGCCATCCTGCCCAGCGTGATCCTGCTCGGCTTCGGTTTCACGTTCGGCTTCACCTCGATCATGGCCCAGGCCACCTCGGGCGTCGACGACTCCGAGCAGGGCCTGGCCTCGGGTCTGGTCCAGACCTCGATGCAGGTCGGCGCGGCGCTGGTGCTCGCGCTGACCACCGCGCTCGTCACCGCCGGTTCGCACACCGGGGCGGGCACCGCGAGCTTCGAGCAGTTCCGCCCCGGCCTGATCCTGGTCACCGGCGTGGCGCTGCTCGGGCTGGCGATCACCGTCTGGCCGCTGATCCGCGGGCGCCGTTATTCGGCCGTCCCGGAGGTGAGCCGGGTCTGACCGGGCACACCGACCGCGAGGCAGCACGGCACCGGGATAACCTCGGTGCCGTGCTGCATGACGAGGGTGGGACCGGTCGGCCGATTCTGTTGCTCCACGGACTGATGGGCAGCGCCAGGACCTGGCGCAGGCACGTGCCGTGGCTGCGCGACCACGGGCACGTCTACACCTTCGACGCGGCCGGGCACGGCAGGCCCGCGCCCGCCGAACTGACCACTGAGGCGTTCGTCGATGACCTCGCCGCCGCACTGGCGCCGATCCCCGAGCCGATGGTGGTGATCGGACACTCGATGGGCGGGCTGCACGCCTGGTGCTTCGCGGCCGCGCACCCCGATCGCGTCAGCGCGCTCGTTGTCGAGGACATGGCGCCCGACTTCCAGGGGCGCACCGCGCGCGACTGGGCCGAGATGATCGGGTCATGGCCGCAGCCGTTCCGCGACCGCGAGCACATGATCGACTTCTTCGGACCCGTTGCGGCGCAGTACTTCATGGACTCCTTCGAGGAGCGGTCCGACGGCTTCCATCTGCACGGCGAGGTGCCGGTGTGGCGGGACATCTCCGAGGAGTGGGGGACCCGCGACTTCTGGGCGCAGTGGTCCGCGGTCCGGGCGCCGGCCCTGCTGCTGGAGGGCGAGTTCACCATCACCCCGGCCGGGCAGATGCGCGCAATGGCCTACACCGCAAGGGAATCGGCGACGCGGTACGAACTGGTCGCGGGTGCCGGTCACCTGGTGCACGACGACCGACCGGTCGAATATCGCGCCGCGGTGGAGGCGTTCCTCGAGGAGTTGCCCGCTCGCGCGTCCGGTCGGTGACCGGAGGTCACGGCGCACTGTCGCACCGCCTGGGTACGGTCGCGGCATGGCAACACCAAGCGATTTCGACGCCCTCGGTCCGGTCCGTCTCGTCTCCGGGGACAGCAGTTCCAGCATCATCTACTCGCCCGGCGGCCCGGAGTACCACCAGCACCGGTCGGCGTTGGAGGCTCACGGAATCGAGGGCTCCGGATACGACTTCTCCGGCGCCCTTCACGCGGTGCTCACCGACCAGGCCCCCGCCACCCTCGACGCGGTCGGCTTCGACCCGGAGGGCGGCATGGTGAGCGTCTACGGCAACGATCTCGACGCGCTGCTCGTGGCGGCGACGACCCTGCACACGTTGGTGACTGACGCGGACGCGCTCGGCGCAGCGCTGACCCGCGCCGTCGAACTCGGCCTCGAAGACTAGGTGGCCTCGGCGAAGCGGCATCCGTCAGCGGTCGGCGCCGCCCTCGCCCGCGAGCGCGAACAGTCCGTCCACGGTCTGCTCGACCAGCCCGTCCACCAGCAGCGAGTCCAGCGCCCGGTCGCGCTGCGCGGGGTCCGTCAGCCACACCTGATCGAGCCGAGCCCGTTCGACCGGCGCATGGGTCTCCCGGAGCACGTCCAGCAAGCGGCCGCGGACCTGACGGTCGGTGCCCGCGAACTTCTGCACCTTGCGCGCGGGCCCGGTGTGGGCGGGCCGACCCGCGCCGACCCACGCGCAGTCGGTCAGCGGGCAGCGGTCGCAGTCCGCGTTGCGCGCGGTGCAGACGGTCGCGCCCAGCTCCATCAGGGCGGCCGAGAACACCGCGGCCCTCGCCCTGGTCCGGGGGAGCAGGGCGTCGACGTCGGCGAGGTCGCGGGTGGTGGACGGGTTGCCGGGCTCCGCGGCGCCGTGCACGGCGCGGGCGACCACACGCCGGACGTTGGTGTCCACCACCGGGACCCGCTGCCCGTAGGCGAAACAGGCCACCGCGCGGGCGGTGTACGCGCCGATCCCCGGCAGGCCGAGCAGGATGTCCACATCGGTTGGGACCTCGTCGCCGTGTTCGGCGGCCAGCACCCGCGCGCATTCGTGCAGCCGCAGGGCTCGGCGCGGGTACCCGAGCTTGCCCCACGCGCGCAGCACCTCGCCCTGGCTCGCCGACGCCATCCGCGAGGGCACCGGCCAGCGCTGCACCCACTGTTCCCAGATCGGCGCGACGCGGACCACCGGCGTCTGCTGCAACATGATCTCGCTCATCAGGATCTGCCACGCGGTGACGCCCTCGCGCCTCCAGGGCAGGTCGCGGGCCTGACGCTCGTACCACGCGATCAGTGCGGAGGTGTTCACTTGAACTTCACACCTCCCATTTCACGGTTTTGCCAGGTGGCCGACGAAACGCAGAAAGCGTCGGGTGCACAATGGCTGACATGCCCAACTCGAACCCCATCTCGGCCTGGAAGGCACTGAAGCAGGGTAACGACCGCTTCGTGAACGATGCCTCGCTGCACCCCAGTCAAGGCATCGCCGACCGGGCGAAACTCGTCGACGGACAGCACCCCACGGCGGTGCTGTTCGGCTGCGGTGACTCTCGCGTCGCCGCGGAGATCATCTTCGACCAAGGCCTCGGCGACATGTTCGTGGTCCGCACCGCCGGCCACGTCATCGACAGCTCCGTGCTCGGGTCCATCGAGTACGCGGTGGAAATCCTCAACGTGCCGCTGATCGTCGTGCTCGGTCACGACAGCTGCGGCGCCGTCGCGGCCACCCTCAACGCGCTCGACAAGGGCGCAATCCCGAACGGCTTCATTCGTGACGTCGTCGAACGGGTGGCGCCGTCGATCCTGATGGGGCGTAACGAGGGCCTCTCGACGGTGGACGAACTCGAGGCGCGCCACGTGGTGGAGACCGGCACCCTGCTCCAGCAGCGCTCGCGGATCATCGCCGACAAGGTGGCGGCGGGGACGTGCGCCATCGTCGGCGTCACGTACAAGCTCTCCGACGGTCGCGTGCAGCTGCAGGCCTCCGTCGGCGACATCGGAGAGGTTGCCGACTGAGCGACACGCCGGGGCTGGTGGAGGTCCGCCCGGGCCCGGGGACCTAACGTGGGTTCTGTGTTGGAACCAAACGGGCCGCTGCCCCCCGAGATCTACTGGCGACGACGCGCGCTCGCAATCGGGGCGAGTGTGGTCGCGCTCATCCTCTTCGTCTGGATCGTGACGTCGCTCGGCGGCGGAGGAGACGACCCCTCGGCCGAGGCTGCGGCGGCCAGCAGCTCGCAGAGCAGCACCTCCTCCGGCCAGGCGGCGCCCAGTTCCGCAGGCGACGCGGGTGGGTCCGGTTCCGGATCCGGTGAAGCCTCCGGGGCCGGTTCGGGGTCCGGCGGTTCGGGCGGGGACACCGCGGTGTCCGGGTCCGTCTCGGGTGATGCGGCGGCGTCGTCCTCGCCTGCCGCGGTCCCAGCGGGCCAGTGCCCCGACCAGTCGCTCGCCATCAAGGCCAGCTCGAACCAGCCGAACTATCCCGCGGGCCAGGAGCCACAGTTCGGCATCGTGGTCACCAACATCGGCTCCGCGACCTGCGAGCGCGATCTCGGAGCGGGCATGCAGCAGGTGCTGGTCTACAGCCTGGACGGGCAGCAGCGGATCTGGTCGAACACGGACTGCTTCCCCAACACGGCGCCGGACATCAGGTCCCTCAAGCCCGGCGAGCAGGCCGCGTTCACGGTCAAGTGGTCGGGCGCCACGTCCGAGCCGGGCTGCACCGCCCCGCGCAACCCGGTCGGTCCCGGCGCGTACACGGTCATCGGCCAGCTCGGCGCGCTGCGCAGTACTCCGGAGCCGTTCAACATCAGCTGACGCCGCTCCGCGGCCCGTGCGCGAGTCGCATCCCGGTAGGGGTACGACTCCCCGCACGGTTCGCGGTCAGTCGAACGGGCCGGAGATCGACGTCTCGGCGAGGCGCGACAGGCCCTCTCTGATGTGCCGGGCCCACAGCCCGCCGATACCCTCCACCGACTGCAGGTCGGCCGCGGTCGCGGCGAGCAGGCCCTGCAGGGTGCCGAACGAGCCGACCAGCCGGTGGATCTGGTGGAACTGCAGTCGCGGCACCCGGGTGAGCACCCGGTAGCCGCGCGGGCTCATCGGAGCCTCGAGCGCCTCGATCGTCGCCGGGTACCCGTAGGCGCGGGCCAGCGTGGTCAGGTCGAGCAGGTCGGCGTCGGTGAGCTTGTCGAGAGCCTGGAGGGTTCGCTCGACGGCCTCGGTCGGGGCCTGGCCCTGGCCGGCCAGGTAGTCGCGGGCCACCAGCTGACGGGCGATGTCGTTGTCGCCGACCAGTTCCTCCAGCTGCAGGGCGAGCTGCCTGCCGTCGGTGCCGAGCTCGAGCACGTCGCGCTCGATCTCCACCGACACCCGGCGCACCATCTCGAGGCGCTGCACGACGGTGAGGGCGTCGCGCAGGGTCACGAAGTCCTCGATCTCCACGACGGAGAGTTGGTTGGTGACCTGGTTGAGCCTGGACTTGTACCGCTCGAGCGTCGCGACGGCCTGGTTTGCCCTCGACAGGATGGTCGGCGAGCCCTCCAGCACGTGCCGGACGCCGCCGACGTACACGCTGACGATGCTCATCGACTGGCTCACCGAGACCACCGGGTAGCCGGTCTGGATCGCGGTCCGCTCCGCCGCGCGGTGCCGGGTGCCGGATTCCACGGTCGGGATCTTGTAGTCGGGGACCAGCTGCACGTTGGCCCGCACGATGCGGGTGCCGTCGGTGGACAACACCACGGCCCCGTCCATCTTGGAGAGCTCGCGCAGGCGGGTCGGTGCGAACTCGACGTCGAGCTCGAAGCCGCCGTCGCAGAGTTCCTCGATCTCGGCGTCATAGCCGAGCACGATCAGGGCACCGGTACGACCACGCATGATCCGCTCCAGGCCGTCGCGGAGCTCGGTCCCCGGCGCCAGCCGAGCGATCGTCTCGCGGACAGTGGCAGACGGCGTGGCGTCGTCCATTGCCGTCCCCCCTCGCTCGTGGTGCGCGGCGCCTCATCGCCGGGCGGAGTCGGTAGATCCGCCGTCGCTTCGCGTCAAGGTTACCCAGCGGGGGAGAGGCGGCGGCCTCCCCGGGGCCGGACGCGCCGGTGCGGGACCGGCCAGGGGCGCATCGGGACCGCTATCGGTGAACCGATACTTTGTTAGCTGTGAGTAGTACCTGGACCTTGCCCGATGATCTCGAACTGCCGATCCGCCCGGATTTCTTCCCGGCGCCGGGCGGTGCCCTCCCACAGCACTGGTCCAAGTGCTTCGGATGCGGCGACGACCAGCCCGCCGGGATGGCGATGACCTTCACCGCGGGCGAGGGTCTCGAGGTGTCCGGACGGCTCACCGTGGCAAATCGATACCAGGGCGGACCAGGGGTGATCCACGGCGGCATCCTGTCCGTCGCCTTCGACGAGGTCCAGGGCATGGCCTGCATGGTGCTCGGCGGACCCGTGGTCACCGGTCACCTGGAGATCGACTTCGCGAAGCCGATCCCGCTCGGATCGGTGCTCGAGTTCCGGGCCAGGATCGACGGCATGATCCGGCGCAAGGTCTACACCACCGCCGAGGCCCGGATCGTCGAGGGACCGACCGCCGGTGACGACATCGTCGCCACCTCCCGCGGGCTGTTCCTGACCATCAAGCCCGAGCACTTCGCGCCGATGCAGGACTTCGTGGACGGCGACGCGACCTCGCCGTTCGGCACCTCCTCCTCGCTGTAGGACCGCTCAGCCCCTTGGCAGCACCCGCAGGGCCTCGCCGAGATTGGTGACCTCGGTGGCCCGCATCCCCTGCGGCGGTGTCCCGGAGTCGCGGGGCACCACGGCGTGGGTGAAGCCGAGCCGCTTCGCCTCGGCGAGCCGCCGGTCGACGCCGGTGACCCGGCGCACCTCGCCCGCCAGCCCGACCTCGCCGAGCACCACCACCCCCGGCGGCAGCGCGGAGTCCTTGAACGCGGACGCCACCGCGACGGCAAGGGCCAGGTCCGCGGACGGTTCGGTCAGCCGCATGCCGCCGACCGTCGCCGCGTACACCTCCTTGTCGGAGACCTTGACCCCGCAGCGCCGTTCGAGCACAGCCAGCACCATCGACACCCGCGCCGAGTCCATGCCGCTGACCGCGCGCCGGGGTGAGGGGTTGTGCGAGGTCACGACGAGCGCCTGCACCTCGCCCAGCAGCGGCCGCTTGCCGTCCATGGTGACGGTGACGGCGGTGCCGGGCACGGTGTCGTCGCGGTGGTGCAGGAAGAGCCCGGAGGGGTCGCTGACGCATTCGATGCCGTCCTCGCGCAGCTCGAAACAGCCCACCTCGTCGGCCGCGCCGAAGCGGTTCTTGACGCCCCGCACCATCCGCAGGGTGGAGTGCTTGTCGCCCTCGAAGTGCAGCACCACGTCCACCAGGTGCTCGAGGGCGCGGGGCCCGGCCACCGCACCGTCCTTGGTGACGTGTCCGATCAGCAGCACCGGGATGCCGCTGGACTTCGCCAGTGAGGTGAGCGCGCTGGTGATGGCGCGGACCTGGGTGACGCCGCCGACCACGCCCTCGACATCGGCGGCGAGCATCGTCTGCACGGAGTCCACGATCAGGAGCGTCGGGCGAACCTGCTCGACGTGCCCGAACACGGTGGCCAGGTCCGACTCGGCGGCCAGGAACACCCGATCGTGCACGGAGTTGGTCCGGTCGGCCCGGAGCCGGACCTGCCCGGCCGACTCCTCGCCGGTGACGTAGAGGGCGCGGTCCTGCGGGTCGCGTTGCGCCCACCGGTGCACGACCTCGAGGAGCAGGGTCGACTTGCCGACGCCGGGCTCGCCCGCGAGCAGCACCACCGAACCGGGGACGAGGCCGCCGCCGAGCACGCGGTCGAGCTCGGGCACGCCCGTGGGCTTGGCCCTGGTGGAGGAACCGTTGATCTGCGAGATCGGGGTCGCCGGGGACGTCGGCACCATGGACACGCCGCGGGCGGCGGTGGCGCCCGGCCTGCTCGCGACGGCGGCGAGAACGGCCACCTCCTCGATCGAGCCCCACGATCCGCAGTCGGGGCAACGGCCGACCCATTTGGCCATCGAGTGCTGACAGGACGAGCAGCGAAAGCTCGATTTGGGTTTGGCCACCACCGCAGCCTAGGGGTGAGGTCCGACAGTGCCTGCCGGAGCGGGCGGCCGGGTGTGACGCTCGTTCCGAAATGTGCTGCGCCGCAACGACGAGAACGGCCCCGACGCTGAGCGT
>NZ_JBSGTR010000093.1:0-13432 GCF_053607505.1 Rhodococcus sp. NPDC055112 | reverse complement strand
GCACCTGCCGGGGCATCGCCCGAGAGCGACCGCCGGCAGGTGCACACTCGGCGAATGCCGCTGCTGGGCTGGTCCGCCGCGACTATCCGGCTCGGCGGGACCCCAGCGGCGCGCGATCGGCGCAGTCGATCTGCCAGAACGTCCACCCGTCCCTGGACTCGACGTCCCCACTGATATGGCTGGCGACGGCGTTGGCAGCGACGGTCGGGTTGTCGAAGCGGCGGCCCTCCATCGGCCCGCGGGTGATCTCGAGCCTGCCCGTGTGCTCGTCGTACATGCCGACGAGCCGGTAACCCTCGAAGTCAGCGACCACCTGCAGTCGCTCGTCGACGACCTCCTCGACGGCCGCGGACTTCTTCGTTCGGGTGATCGGCACCAGCTTCGGCCGGCTCGGCTCGGCCGCCGCGCCGACGGGCTTGCGAGTGGGGTCCTTGACGTCGGACAGCCCGAGCAGGTCCCAGCGTGCGCGGCCGTGCTCCACCCGTTCGACGGCGATGGCGTGGCTGCCCGTCCTCGTGCGCCCGGGAACCTCCTTCACCCACAGATCGACCTCGCTGTGGATGTCGGCGGCGACCTCCTCGGACGGGACGACGAAGTACTCCTCCGGGGAGGTGGCCAGGTCGACGAACACCCAGAACTGGGACCCGGTGTCATCGGTGTCCAACGCGCCGTCCTGCTTGCGCGCCTGCCAGTCGCCGTCGAGCTTGGTTCGCACCCGCACCACGCAACTGTCGTCGCCGACGCCCCACACCTGAACCGGGTTGCGCCGCGAGTGGGTGAGCCGGACCGCGCGGCCACCGCGCTGGACGACCTCCGAGATGAATGCCTGAATGCCCAGGCTGGCAGTGTTCTCCATGGTGTCCGTCCGTGCCGCTCAGCCCGTGCAAATGTGAGAGCAGTGGGGCGACGGGCGACGCGGACACGACTCGGTCTCTGACCTCCACCTTACGTGTATGCGGACGCGCTGTGGCCCACAGCACGCGAGATCACCGTTCTTGCAGCACCGAGAGGATGTTGCCGGCCGGATCGGTGAACCAGGCGATGTAGGGTCCGTCACCCCGGAAGATGCCCCGCTCGTCGGCCTCCATCCCCGGGTACCGCTGGAAGGTGATGCCCCGCTCGCGCAGCGCGTCGACCGCCGCATCGATGTCCTCGACCGGGAAATTCAGGATGGTGTACGCCGCCGGGGTGTGGGTCTCCTTCGGGTACACCAGCACCGTCTTGCCCCCGCCGACCTGCAGCGTGAGCAGGCCGAACTCCTCGGTGACGGTCAGACCGAGGGTGTCGCGGTAGAAGGCCGCGGCCGCCGCGATGTCGTCGACCGCGAAGCCGCTGTAGGGCGCCGAGTTCAGCGTCGTGGACGGCGCGGGTACCCGGGCGGCCAGGTAACGCGCACCGAGCTCGATGACCTGGAAGTAGTTCCCGTCCGGGTCGATCAGCGTCCCGAAGAGCATCCCCTCGGAGCGTTCCTCGAGCCGGACCAGCCAATCGGCATCCATCTCGTCCAGGCGGGCCGCGACCGCCGATGCGTCGTCCACGTGGAAGTTGAGGATCGTGCGGCCGGGCTCGGGGTTCTTCTCCGAGACGTCGTCGCGCTGGTCGAACAGGACGCTGACGCCCCCGAATCGGACGTCGCCGTCCGGGGTAGGTGTGGCGTCGAATGCCCTGCAGTACCAGTCCCGAAGTCGGTCGGGGTCCGGGCTCGCAAGCAGAATGGAACCGAGGTCGGGGCTGGTCATGTGTCCTCCCGGATGCGAGTGCCGGTCTCGACACTGCACCCGACCGGGGCCGGACGCAAGGGCGACCCGCCGGGAGAGCCTGTTCGGTATCCGAATTCGTAGCTCCCCCACGTGCGGTGTCCGGCAACTACGGTTCGCCAGGACACCGGCACCGACAGACAGAGGGATGTTCTCAGTGAAGCGCGCGCACTTTTCCCCGCTGGCCCCGCTGCTCGTCGCGGCCATTGCGCTCGGCGGCGTCGCCATCGGCTCCCCCGCGTCCGCGGCGCCGATCCTGCCGACGCCCGGCGGCGACACCGCGGTCGGCGTGTCCGACCTGAGCCTCGTGGACCGCGACCGCGAGGACCCCTGGGCGCCCGGCACCCGGCGCGAAATCGCCGTGACCGTCACCTACCCCGCCGCGGCGGTGATCGGGCGCGAACCCGCCGAGTACCTGCCCGGCAGCGGCCTCCAGACGAACGGCCACCTCGATGCGCCCGTTGCCGCGAGCGGACGGCACTCGCTGCCGGTGGTTCTCTTCTCCCCCGGGTTCTACATTCCCCGGACGCTCTCGACCGGGACCGCCGAGCACCTCGCCGGCCGCGGGTACGTGGTGATCAGCATCGACCACACCGGCGACGCCCTGGCCACCGTCTTCCCCGACGGCCGGGTCGTTCCGCAGCGCATGACCGACTCGTACTCGGACGCCACCCTGCGCAAGGCCATCGACACCAGGGTCGCCGACGCCAGGTTCGTGATCGATGTCGTCGAGTCACTCGCCCGCGGGGACGCCCCAGAGGTACCCCTCCCCGAGGGTCTGGCCGACGCCATCGACCCGTCCAGGATCGGCATGTTCGGCCATTCGATGGGCGGCGCGGCCACCGCCGAGGTGCTGCGCACCGAGCCCCGACTCGACGCCGGTGTGAACCTCGACGGCGCACTCTTCTACGGCACGGCGCCGAGCCCGATCGTCACCGAGGGCACCACCCGCCCCCTGTTGAGCGTCATCAGCTCGTTGCACGCAGACAGCCCCGAGGGGCGGGAACGGTTCTGGGACCAGTACTTCCGGACGCCCCGCGGGTGGAGTCGCGTCTACGCGATCGCCGACACCGGGCACGCCAGCTTCACCGACGCCGAGCACTTCGTCCCGCAGAGCGTGCCCGACCTCCCGGCCTTCCAGATCCCGGGCGGCCTGAGCCTCGGCACCGCCCCGCGACAAGAGGTGACGAGGACGATCGACGGCCTCGTCACGGCGATGTTCGATCGTCACCTCAAGGACCGGCAGGACCCGGTGCTGGAGAATCCGACGCCGCGGTACCCGCTCGTCCGCGAAGTCCGGTAACCGCGCCGCGCGGCCGAATCGGGTCAGCGGTACAGCGCGTCGATCTCGTCGGCGAAGCGCTCGGTGACCACTTTGCGCTTGATCTTCAGGGTGGCGGTCATCTCGCCGTCGGCCTCGGTGAGGTCGCGGTGCAGGATCGCGAACTTCTTGATCGCCTCGGAATGCGAGACGGTGCTGTTCGCGTCGTCCACCACCAGCTGCAGCGCGGCGCGCAGGTCCCCGTCCTCGCTCAGGTCCGCGACGGACGCCGAGGCGGGCTTGCCGTTCTCGGCCTTCCACAGCGCGAACACGTCCGGGTCCACGGTGAGCAGCGCGGCGATGAAGGGCCGCGCGTCCCCGACGACCACGGCCTGCGAGATCAGGGCGTGCGAGCGCATCCGATCCTCGAGCGGTCCCGGCGAGACGTTCTTCCCGCCCGCCGTGATCAGGAGGTCCTTCTTCCGTCCGGTGATGGTGAGGAAACCGTCCTCGTCCAGCTCGCCGAGATCGCCGGTCCGCAGCCAGCCCTCGTCGAAGGTGTCGGCGGTGGCCTGCTCGTTGTGCCAGTACCCGCCGAACACCACACCGCCACGCAGCTCGATCTCGCCGTCGGCCGCGATGCGAACGCCGTTGCCGCCCATCGGCCGCCCGACGGTACCCATCTTGTGCGCGCCCGGGATGTTGACGCAGTGTGCCGCGGTGGTCTCGGTGAGTCCGTAGCCCTCGTAGATCGGCACGCCGACGCCACGGAAGAAGTGTCCGAGGCTGGGCATCAACGCGCCGCCGCCGGAGATGGCCCACCAGCACTCCCCGCCGAGCGCGGCCCTGAGCTTCGAGTAGACGAGCCGGTCCGCGACCCAGTGCTGGGCGCGGAGGACCGGGGACGGCCCGCCCGCATCGAGCGCCTCGCTGTAGCGGACCGCGGTCTTCTCGGCGAAGTCGAAGATCGCCTTCTTGACGGCGCCGCCCTGCGCGGCGCTATGTGCGGCCGAGTCCCTGACCTTCTCGAAGACCCGGGGCACCCCGAGGATCGTGTGCGGCTGGAACCGGGCGAACTGCCCGACCACGGTGCTGAAGTTCGACCAATGCGCCTGCGCCCCACCGGCTTCGAACATCGCGAGGGACACGGCACGGGCCAGTACATGGGCAAGCGGCAGGAAGGTGAGCATCCGGTTGCCCGGCTTGGCCACCTCGCCGATGCTGGCGGTGAGGATGCCGCGCACCTCGGAAAGGAAGTTGCGATGGGTCAGAATGCAGCCCTTGGGCCTGCCCGTGGTGCCGGAGGTGTACACCAGTGATGCCAGGTCGTCGGCCCGGATCGCCGCGACCCGGTCGTGCACCTCGGCGTCGTCGAGATGCGCGCCTGCCGCGATCAGCGCGCCCACCGCGTTGTCGTCGATCTGGCGCACGCTCAGCCCGGAGCCGTCGAACGCCGACGCGTGCCGTTCGGTTTCGACGATCGCCGTCACCGCACCCGAATCCTCGGCGATCCAACGAATCTGGTCGGCAGAGGAGGAGTCGTAGATCGGCACCGAGGCCGCACCAGCCGCCCAGATCGCGAAGTCGAACAGTGACCATTCGAACCGGGTGGCCGACAACAGGATCACCCGATCGCCTCGGGCCACACCGCCCGCGATCAAGCCCTTCGCGACGCCGACCACCAGCTCGGCGAACTCCGCCGCGGTGACGTCGACCCAGTCGCCGCCGATCGGCCGGCTGAACAGCACCCGCTGGGGCGCCTCCTGCGCGTGCCGGTAGACGGAACGGACGAGGGCGTCGTCGTCCGCAACGGTGAACTGGGCGTTGGTGGTGAATTCACGCACGGGGGTCTGCTCCGATGCTCTGGTCGGTGTCATGGTCTGCGGTACTGGTGCGGAACCGGTGCAGCATGTGGGCGAGGTCGGCGATGTCCGCGTCCGACCAATCCCGGACCCGCTCCCCCACCTCGTCGCGGCGGCGCCGGTCCGCGTCCCCGAGGACGTCGCGGCCTGCGTCCGTGAGGCTGAGCGGATGCCCGCTGCGGATCGGTCCCGGTTCGGCCTGGACCCACCCGGCGTCGACGCATCCGCGCAGCTGCCGCGACACGGTCGACCGGTGTACCCCGAATGCCTCGGAGATCTCGGTCGCCCGGCATCCCGGATTGCGCTGGATATACGAGAGCACCGAGTGCTGGGCGAAGGTGGGCAGCCCCTCGGATGGACGCTCACCCGTCATCAGCTGGCGGACCAGGTGCACGAGCTCCTCGTGTACCTGGGCGACGGCCGCGGTCGATCGTTGTTGCACAACGCAACTATAAACCCGCCCCGGCGCCGTCCGACTCGGGCCCGAGCCCGGGCGGCGAATCCGAACATTCGGATCAGCGTGATCCGAACTCCGCCGCGCCCCCTCGCGGCGGCGCAATCGTCCACCGGCCCGTCGTTTGCCCAGGTACGCCCGCACCGCTGGTGGCGCAATCGCCTCACCACCCCGGCGGCCGCAAAGTGAGCGTCCATGACCCCGCGAAACCGCCACTACTGTCGGCATTCGTCCAGGTCACCGGCCCCGAGGGAGGGAAGAAGATGAACGCAGCCATCGAGCCGCCGCCGAACCGCCGCTCCCGCGCCGATCGGGCCCGCCAGGTCGCGGACGTGCTGCGCCAGCAGACCCTGGCCGGCGCGTTCGCGGGCACCCTGCCACCCGAGCACGACCTCGCCGTCGAGTTCGCGGTCTCCAGGAACACCGTGCGGGCCGCCCTCGCGCTGCTCAAGGACGAGGGCCTGATCGACCGCGCGCCACGGGTCGGCACCCAGGTGTCCGGGCGCAAGTTCGATCACGGCATCGACACCCTGCTCGGTCTGAAGGAGACGCTCCGCGAGCACGGCGAGGTGCGCAACGAGGTGCGCGCGGCCCTGCGCCTCGTGCCTCCGCCCGCCGTCGCGCGCCGCCTCGAGCTCGACCGGGGCGAGCCCGCGGTCTACATCGAGCGGCTCCGCTACCTCGGCGACCTGCCGCTCAGCCTGGACCTGACCTACCTCGTCCCCGACCTCGGCGAGGAACTGCTGCGCCGCGACCTCGCGGGCAACGACGTTTTCGCCCTGATCGAGGAGGTCTCCGGCAGGCCGCTCGGATCGGCCGAGCTGGCCATCGAATCCGTCAACGCCGACGCCCACACCGCGGCCGCGCTGCAGGCCCCCGAGGGCGCCGCGCTGCTGCTACTCGAACGACTCACCACCCTCGACGACGGCAGACCCGTCGACCTCGAGTACATCCGCATGCGAGGTGACCGCATCACCATGCGGGGCAACCTCTTCCGCACGAACCAACCATGGGAGCTGACCTGATGGCACTGGTCAACCAACGCGCCGACGTCCCCGTCACCATCGATGAGTCGCTCTGCATCGAGGGGTGCACCCTCTGCGTCGAGATCTGCCCGCTGGACTCGCTGGCGATCAACCCGGACAACGGCAAGGCCTTCATGCACGTCGACGAGTGCTGGTACTGCGGCCCCTGCGCGGCCCGCTGTCCCACCGGCGCAGTCACCGTCAACATGCCCTTCCTGCTCCGCTAGCCGCCAGGCACCGGACAACCCGACCACCAAGGACCCGAACATGAAACGCCGCATCCCCGCGGCGGCGATGGCCGCTGCCCTGACCACGGCGCTGCTCGCCGGCTGCTCCCTCGACAGCGACTCCGGTGGCGGCACCGCCGGTGCTGACGCCGTGCCCGTCGTCATCGGCTACCAGTCCAAGACGATCAACACCGTGACCGCGGGCACCCTCCTCAAGGCACAGGGCTATCTCGAGAAGCGCCTGGCTGCAGTCACCGAGCGGACCGGGACGTCGTACTCCGTGCAATGGCAGGACTACGACACCGGCGCACCCATCACCGCGCAGATGGTCGCCGAGAAGATCGACATCGGTTCGATGGGCGACTATCCGATGCTCATCAACGGGTCCCGGACCCAGGCCAACCCGCGCGCGAAGACCGAGATCGTCTCGGTCACCGGGTACAACCCCAAGGGCGCGCTGAACATGGTGGTGGTGCCGCCGGACTCGCAGGCGACCGCGCTCGCCGACCTGGCCGGGCAGAAAGTGTCCGCCAGTGTCGGCTCGGCCGGCCACGGCACCCTGGTGCAGGCCCTCGACCGCGCCGGCCTCGACCCCGCCACCGGAGTCGAGGTGCTCAACCAGCAGCCGCAGGTCGGCTCCTCCGCGCTCGAGTCCGGGCAGGTGGCCGCGCTGTCACAGTTCGTCGCGTGGCCGGGCCTGCTGGTGTTCCAGGACAAGGCGAAGCTGCTCTACGACGGCGCGGAGCTGAACCGGCCGACCCTGCACGGGGTTGTGGTGCGCGAGTCGTACGCCGAGCAGCACCCCGAGGTGCTCGACGCCTTCCTGCTCGCGCAGCTCGACGCCACCCGATTCATCCGCACTGAGCCCCTCGAGGCGTCACGAATCGTCGCCGAGCAGAGCGGACTGCCGCAGGAGGTGGTCTACCTCTACAACGGCCCCGGCGGCACCTCGTTCGACCCGACGCTCAAGCCCCACCTGGTCGACGCCCTGAAAACCGATGTGCCCTACCTGAAATCGATCGGCGACTTCGCCGACCTGAACATCGACGGTTTCGTGGACGACGCACCGCTGCGTGCCGCCTACGCGGCCGAGGGCGTCGAGGCCTACGACGCCGCGGTGGACGTCACGGCCAACCCCACCGCCCTGACCGGATCGGATCCCGTGTGCGGACTCCCCGTCGCCGATCCCGCGCAGGCGGGCGAGCTGTGGCTCGAGGGCGCGACGCAGACGCAGCCCGCGGCCGACCCCACGTGCCTCCTGCGCTCGGTCAAGAAGGCGCGCGCCGAGGGCAGGGGAATCCGGGCCGCCTACGTGCCCGACGCGGAACTGGGCACCCGCTGGTTCGCGGACAAGGCGGTGTGGGTGCGCGACGGAGCGCGCTTCCTGCCCTTCACCACGGCGGCCGCAGCGGGCCGCTACCTCCAGAAGAACCCCGCGAGCGCCCCGATCACCTACGACCGCGCTGTCGAGGAGGTCCGGCAGTGACCGCGTCCGTGACCGCACCCGGCACCCGGGCATCCGCCCCGGCGTCGGCCGGGCGGACAGAGGGCGCGACGTCGGACCCCGGCACGGTGAACCGGACCGACGGGCCCGCTCGGTGGCGGTCCCGTGCGATCCGGATCACCTCGGTGATCGCCGCGGTCCTTGCCTGGCAGTTGCTGACGGCCAACGACGTTCGCCTGTGGCTGCGGTTCGACACGCTGCCCACGGTGACCGAGATCGTCTCGGCATACGGGGAACAGTTCCGGACCGACCTCTTCTACCTGGACCTCGGTCAGTCGCTGATCCGGATCGTATCCGGGTTCGGCCTCGCCACGGTGGCGGGAGTGGCCGTAGGCATCGCGCTCGGACGCTCTCGCTCGTTCGCCGACACCGTCGGCCCGCTGGCCGAACTGGCGCGGCCCATTCCGGCGATCGCCATCGTGCCGGTGGCGATCCTGCTGTTCCCCAGCGACGAGGCCGGCATCGTCTTCATCACCTTCATCGCCGCCTTCTTCCCGATCATGGTCAGCACCCGGCACGCGGTGCGGGCACTCCCGACCATCTGGGAGGACTCCGTGCGCACCCTGGGCGGCAGCCGCTGGGACGTCCTCGGCCGTGTGGTGCTCCCCGGGATCCTGCCCGGGGTGTTCAGCGGGCTGTCCGTCGGCATCGGGGTCGCCTGGATCTGTGTGATCTCCGCCGAGATGATCTCGGGCCGGCTCGGAGTCGGATACCGCACCTGGCAGGCATACACGATCGTCGATTACCCCGGCGTGTTCGTCGGCATGATCACCATCGGCATCCTCGGGTTCTCGACGTCCGCGGCGGTCGAGCTGCTCGGCCGCCGCGTCACCAGATGGCTGCCCCGAGGGGAGAACACCAGATGACCACGGCAACAAGCGAAGAGAAGGTCGCCGCGGGCATGTCGCTGGCCCTGGACGACGTCACGCTGTCCTACACCGGCACCCCCGTGGTCCGTTCCCTGTCCCTGACCGCCCTGCCCGGCGAGATCCTGGTCCTGACCGGGCCGTCCGGCTGCGGGAAGTCGACGGTGCTCCGGGGCCTGGCGGGGCTGCTGGCGCCGGACTCCGGGCGCATCCTCGCGGACGGAGCAGCCGTCACCACCACCTCGCGGGATCGCGCCGTGGTGTTCCAGGACAACGCGCTCCTGCCGTGGCGCACCGTCCGGTCCAACATCGAACTCGCCCTTGCGCTTCGCGGACAGCCGAGGTCAGGGCGCAGGCGCGACGCGGAGCGGTGGATCGAGGAGGTCGGGCTCACCGGCTTCGGGGACTTCCTGCCCAAGAGCCTCTCCGGCGGTATGCGGCAGCGGGTACAGCTGGCGCGCGGCCTGGCCGGTGCGCCCCGGGCCGTGATGATGGACGAACCGTTCGGGGCGCTCGACACCCAGACCCGCGCGACCATGCAACGCCTGCTCGTCGAGACCTGGCGCACGCACCCGACGACGGTGGTCTTCGTGACCCACGACGTCGACGAGGCGGTCCTGCTCGGTGACCGGGTCGCGGTGCTCGGGCGCGCCGGCGCCCCGTTGCGCACCATCGTCGACGTGCCACGGCCACGTGACCGCGACGCCCTCGACCACCCCGACACCCTGGCCGCCCGCACGAAAGTCCTGGCCGCGCTGGGCCACACGAGCATCGGCCCGACGAACACCCCGGAGAACTGATGGACATCCCAGACCTGGCCGACACCATCCGCCTCGATTGCGACGTACTGGTCATCGGCGGCGGCACCGCGGGCACGATGGCCGCGCTGACGGCCGCCGAGAACGGCGCCGACGTGCTGCTGCTCGAGAAGGCACACGTGCGGCACTCGGGCGCGCTGGCCATGGGAATGGACGGCGTCAACAACGCCGTCATCCCCGGCAAGGCCGAGCCGGAGGACTACGTCGCGGAGATCACCCGCGCCAACGACGGAATCGTGAACCAGCGCACCGTCTATCAGACCGCGACCCGCGGCTTCGCGATGGTGCAGCGGCTCGAGAAGTACGGCGTCAAGTTCGAGAAGGACGAGTACGGCGAGTACGCGGTCCGCCGGGTGCACCGCTCCGGTTCCTACGTGCTGCCGATGCCCGAGGGCAAGGACGTGAAGAAGGCTCTGTACCGGGTGCTGCGGCAGCGGAAGATGCGCGAGAAGATCCGGATCGAGAACCGTTTGATGCCGGTGCGGGTGCTGACCGATCGGGGCCGGGCGGTCGGTGCGGCGGCGCTGAACACCCGCACCGGGGAGTTCGTCGCGGTCGGGGCGAAGGCCGTCATCCTGGCGACCGGTCCCTGCGGGCGGCTCGGGCTGCCCGCGTCGGGGTACCTGTACGGCACCTACGAGAACCCGACGAACGCGGGCGACGGCTATTCGATGGCCTACCACGCGGGGGCCGAGCTCAGCGGCATCGAGTGCTTCCAGATCAACCCGCTGATCAAGGACTACAACGGACCCGCCTGCGCGTACGTCGCGAACCCGTTCGGTGGCTACCAGGTCAACGCGCAGGGCGAGCGATTCGTCGATTCCGACTACTGGTCGGGACAGATGATGAGCGAGGTCAAGCAGGAGATCGAATCCGCCCGCGGCCCCATCTACCTCAAGGTCAGTCACCTGCCGACGGAGACCCTTGACACGCTCGAGTCCATCCTGCACACCACCGAACGGCCCACGCGCGGAACGTTTCACGTGAATCGTGGCCATGACTACCGCACCCACGACATCGAGATGCACATCTCCGAGATCGGTCTGTGCAGTGGACATTCGGCGTCCGGCGTATGGGTGGACGAGCACGGCGCGACCACCGTGCCCGGGCTGTACGCGGCGGGCGATCTGGCCTGCGTGCCACACAACTACATGATCGGCGCCTTCGTGTACGGGGACCTGGCGGGGACCCACGCCACCGGCACCCTGCCCACAGTGGAGGCGCCGACCGAACTGCCCACCGATCAGCTGCGCGAGGCGCACGAGCTGATCTACCGGCCGCTCCTGCACCCCGAGGGACCACCGCAGCCACAGGTCGAGTACAAGCTGCGGCGGTTCGTCAATGACTATGTGGCGCCCCCGAAGACGGCCACCAAGCTGTCGATCGCGGTGGAGACCTTCGAGCGGATGACCGCGGAGATCGAGGGCATGGGGGCGACGAGTCCGCACGAGCTGATGCGGTGCGCGGAGGTGTCGTTCATCCGGGACTGCGCGGAAATGGCGTCGCGCAGCTCGCTCACCCGCACCGAGAGCCGATGGGGCCTGTACCACGAGCGGGCGGATCTGCCGGGCCAGGACGACTCCGACTGGGGGTACCACCTGAACCTGTACAAGGGTGCCGGGGGTGAGATGGAGTTCCTCAAGCGACCCGTGGCACCGTATTTCGTGTCGGTCCCGGGACTGGACGACCTTCCTCCCCGTGATCAGCGGGTCGTGCCGGTGACGCAGCCGCCGCTGGTGGGCGGGCGCGCGCCGGTGGAGTCCCCCTCTCGGGTCGACGCCACCCCAGCACGGGTGGAGCCCCGCTCCCCCCGGATCGTGGAGGTCCTCGGGCTCGACGGTCCGACCGCGGCGCAGCTGCGCCCCTATCTGATCGACGCGGACCCACAGGTGCGCTCCACCGCCATCGCCACCCTGACCGAGGCCACCCCCGACGGGTTCGACGCCCTGCTGATCGCCGCGCTCGACGACGAGGACGCAGGCGTGCGCCGGGCGGCCGCGGAGGGACTCCGCGAACTGGTCGAGGTGCTGCCCTCGGCGGACGGCCTGGCACCCCACCTGACCTCGGGCGACGCGACCGTCCGGTCCACCGTGGTCGACCTTCTGCGAGCGCTGCGCACCGGGACCGCGCCGCAGTACCGGGCGGCGCTCGCCGACGTCGACCATCGGGTCCGCATCGAGTCGGTGCGCGCACTGGTGTCACTGAACGACTGGCAGACGGTGGCCACCGCCGCCGAGGACGAGAACCGCGAGGTGCGGATCGCCAGCGCCCAGGGGCTCGCGACGATCGGCCTCGGCGGTCTCGAGGCGGTCCGCACGCTCGCCTCCGACCGGGACCCCCTCGTCCGCGCGTCCGCGCTGGCGGCCTTCGCCTCACTGCGCCTCACCGAGACAGATGTCGCGCTTGCCGTCGCGGGGCTGACGGAATCGGCGTGGCAGATCCGGCAGGGCGCGGCCCGTGCCCTCGCCGGTGCACTCCCTGAGGTCGCGGTGCCCGCCCTGGAGGCGGCCCTCGGCGACGTGCACCTCGATGTCCGCAAGGCCGCCGTGCTCACGCTCACCACCTGGACGGAAGATCCTGCGGCGCAACAGGTGCTGCGCATCGCGATCGACGACTCGGACGCCGACGTACGCGCCTACGCCCGGCGTGCGCTCACCGAACAGGTCCGGGTCTGAGGGGCCGGGCCTGGGACACGATTCACCCCCGTCAGAGCGCGTATTCGGTATACGTGCCGACGGGGGTGAATCCGATCCGCTCGTACACGGGCGCACCGTCCACGGAGGCCTGCAACACGACGCGCTCCGCGCCTTCCGCTCTGGCGCGGCCGATCGCCGCCAGGGTCACCGCGGTGCCGTATCCCCTGCGGCGATGGTCCTCGAGAGTCACCACACCGTAGAGGCCGGCAACTCCGGCGGCCAGATGAATCTCCGCCCCCGCCACCGGTTCCCCGGCGCGATAACCGACGACGAAGATGCTGGCACATTCGCCACTCAGGATCGCCGGACCCGCGGCGTCGAAGTAGTCCAACACCGCCGGGGAGGGCGACGTCCAGTTCCTGGCCATCAGCTCCGCATAGTCACGCAACTGCTCGCGATTCGTCACGGTCACGACCTTCAGGTCCGGGTGCGGCGTGTGCAACGGGATCTCCGTCATCGACGCGGTCATGGCCAGCTCCGTCTCCGACGGCTGAAGTCCCCTCGCCCGCAGCAGCTCTCCCAGCTTCGCGGGTGTCGAGGTCGGGGCAACCCACCACGAGAACGGACGACCCGCCGCGCGCACCGTGGCCAGAATCTCCTCGACCCGTGCCTGCGCCGTGGCGGGCGCCAAGCGCGCCAGGCACACGAGATTGAAGGTGTCGTCGTCCAGGCCGCTGTCCGCGATCACGATGTCACCGGGTTCGTGCACCCTCGCGCCGGCGACCGTGGGATGCAGGTGTGCCGCATGAGACGCGAGATTGAGTTCCATTGCTTCCATCAGGTTCTCGCCCACACCGCGATCCTAATTGAGCTCAACGTGCCCCGGAAATGCGAAATGCCTCGCATCGCAGTCTCTTTCAAGACTGTGATGCGAGGCATTCGCAATTTATGTTCGGCGGTGTCCTACTCTCCCACACCCTGTCGAGTGCAGTACCATCGGCGCTGGAGGGCTTAGCTTCCGG
>NZ_JBSGTR010000092.1:0-13758 GCF_053607505.1 Rhodococcus sp. NPDC055112 | reverse complement strand
CTCCTCGGGAGAGCGCCGGCCCCTCGGCCGGGCCGTCAGCTCAGCGCCTGCAGCAGGGTGCCGACCGCGCCGACCTTCCCGAGCACACCGAGGACCGTGAGAAAGGTTGCCATTGATCACTCCTTGAATCGGACTTCTGAAATTTGTGCGGCCGCAACCAGGGGGCAGTTGCGGCCGCACAAATTTCTACCACGACGGTGTGTCGTCATGTGGGTGAAAAAGAAAGGGAATCGGTCCGGATTTCTGTATCACCCCGGGGGAGGTGTGTGATTCACCATGTGTTCACGGATTGTTTGCGTCGAGATTCGTCATCGGTGTCCCGTGAAGAAAACTGAAATTGGTGAGTAGATGCAGGTCAAATGGCCTGATTGAGTGCTGGGGAGCGGGTCGACGGGATGGGTCGGCCAGGTCGCGGTGACGTTGCCTTCGGCTGATTCTGATCGAATTACAGTGAATTATTGTCTATTGGCACGACAATCCGGTTAATGGTCGTCTGGATATGCAGAATTGCCGCCCGTGCCGACTTTGTTTCGGGGGCGTTTTGTTCGATGGTGGAGGTGTTATGAGAATGGTTGAAAATGCGCATTACTGCGCGAATGCTGTCGGCTCGTGTTCGGACCTCAGGTGGGATCGTCGAATGTTGTACGGGTATCGGGCGGAGAGTGTCGGCCGTCTGTCAGACGGTGGGGAGCGCCTGGTTGCAGTCGGCACCGCAGGCGCAGAACACGGGATACCAGTCCCCGGAGGCCATGTGATCGAACTGGACGCGGACGTGCTGGTCCGAGCGAACCGCGATCTCGCCCTCGAGCCAGGTGCAGATCCAGGGGCCGTCGTCGAGTGCGACGACCGCGAGCAGGCACGGCATCGGATCGCCGCATCGGTCGGGAGACTCGCGATCGACCACCGTCCACGTTCGAATCTCCCCGAGCCCCGTTGACGGGACCTGCGGCAGGTCCTTGCCCCCACAGACATCACAGGTGGAGCTCTCCGGGCTCAGCAGTGTCGCGCAGCGCGCGCAGTTGCGGATCATCAGCACCTCCGGCGCAACGTCGTGAGACGGTCGGTTTCCGGCCGTGGTGGGTCGTGTGAGCAAGAGCATCGGAAAACCTCGACTTCACGCTGGGTAGAACTGACGAATCTCATACTTCGCGGGCGCTGTGTCGAGCGCCACGGCGGGATGACGGGGGTAGGTACCTGTTTCCGGTCCGAGCCTGCCCTGACGGCACCTCCATCCGCGCGGTAGCGCGGAGGGTCAAGGCGTTACAGTTCACTCTAAAGTGTCAAGTCGGAGCCTGCCGCACCAGGCGGGTTCCGGCCGATATCGTTCGCGGCCCTGTGCCGGGGGAAGGCGGGGAGTGACGATGCCGCCCACCGTCCCTGGCAAGGTGGCCGGGAACCTGCCGCTCGAGTTGAACAGCTTCGTCGGACGCCGCAGGGAGACGGCCGAGTCGAGGCGATTGCTGTCCTCCTCGCGGCTGGTGACGTTGACCGGTATCGGTGGTGTCGGCAAGACGCGACTGGCGCTGCGGGTAGCCGCCGATTCGAGACGAGACTTCGAGGACGGGGTGTGGCTCGTCGAGCTCGGTGACCTGCGTGATCCGACCTTGCTTGCCGGTATGGTGGCCGCCACACTCGCGCCGCGGAGCATCTCGAGTGACCCGCCGCTCGAGATGCTGGCGGGTCACCTGCGTGATCGACGCATGCTCCTCGTGATCGACAACTGTGAGCACGTGGTGGATGCGGTTGCGTCATTGGCGATGACCCTGCTGCGAAGCTGTCCCGGGCTGCGGATTCTGACGACCAGTCGCGAGGCCCTCGCAGTCGGCGGCGAAGCAGTGGTGCGAGTCCAGTCGCTCGCGGTGCCAGACCCGGACGAGCCGCCGTCGCTGCAGGAGCTGTCCCGTTCCGAGGCGGTGACCCTGTTCCTCGAACGCGCTACCGTCGCGGTGCCCGGGTTCGCCCTCACCGAGGGCAATCGAGTTGCCGTGGCGCAGATCTGTCACCGGCTCGACGGGCTCCCGCTTGCCATCGAACTGGCGGCGGTCCGGCTGCGGACGCTCTCGGCCGACCAGATACTCGACCGGCTGTCCGATCGATATGAGCTCCTCGCAGGTGGCCGCAGGGGAGCGCCGGGCCGACAGCAAACGCTCAGGCTCTGCATCGACTGGAGCCGCGAACTGTGCACCGAAGCCGAACGCGAGCTGTGGGGTCGGTTGACGATCTTCTCGGGCGGGTTCGAACTCGATGCGGCGGAAGGGATCTGCGCGGGCGATCGGCCCGTGGGTGAGGTGCTGGACGTGCTGGCATCGCTCGTCGACAAGTCGATCCTGATGAGTGAGCGCGTGGGGCCGGTGGTCAGATACCGGATGCTCGAGACCCTGCGCGAGTATGGCCGGGAGGAGTTGCTGGCCCCGGACGACATCGGGGTCCTCCGTCGACGGCACCTGGACTGGTACCGGAATCTGGTCTCGACGACGAGATTCGAGTGGATCGGTCCCCGCCAGGTCGAGCTCATGGCGCGACTGGGCCGCGAGCAGGCGAATCTGCGAGAAGCGATGCACATCTGCATGAGCGAGCGGGACGAGGCCGACGTCGCCCTGCAGATCTCTGTCGCGCTCTTTCCGTTCTGGCTCTCCCGTGGTCTCCTCCGCGAGGGCAGATACTGGCTGGACTCCGCGCTCGACCTGCACGGGGACGAACCGACCGTCGACAGGGCCAAGGCACTGTGCGCGAACAGCCTGCTCGCAGGTCATCAGGGCGATACCGGGGCTGCGACCGCGTCGGCTGCGGCGGCACATGACCTTGCGGAGCAGCTGGACGACGACGCGTTGCGGGCGGCCGTCATGCACGCGAACGCGTACCTCGCCGCCTTCGCCGGGGACCTGCCGGGCGCGGTCATCGGATGGGCGAATGCCCTCTCGGCTTTCCGGGACCGGGGGGACAACCTCAGGCAGATCTCGACATTGCTCGGACTCACCTTGGCGTCTGGACTGCTCGGCGACGCCGCTGGAGCCGTCGGCTACCAGGAGGAGGCCCTTGCCATCAGCGATCGGTCCGGCGAGTCCGTCTACCGGGCCTACGCGGCCTGCGCCCTCGGACTGGCGCTGTGGGAGGCCGATCCGCCGCGCGCCGCCGGCCTCCTCGAACAGGGTCTGCGACTGTCCCGATCGGCGGGCGACATGCTGGCTGCCGCGATGTGTGTCGAGACGCTGGCGTGGATCGCGTGCGCAGGGAATCACGCCCGGCGTGCCGCGCTGTTGCTCGGCGCGGTGGAGACGATGTGGCGAACGGTCGGTAGCCCTGGGGTGGTTGCCCGGACGCTGCAGGTGTACCACGCGGAATGCGAGCAGCAGACCCGCCGGGTCCTCGGTGATCGGGCCTTCGAGGGGGCCGTCAGAGAAGGGGCACGGTGGAGCCCGGAGGTTGCGATCGCGTACGCGCTCGACGAAACCTCCGAGGCGGAGGAGGAGCGGCAGTCCCCAGGGCTGTTGTCGGCGCTGACGCAGCGTGAGAGGCAGGTCGCCGAGCTCGTGGCTCATGGCCTGACCAACAAGGCGATCGCCGCGAAGCTCCTGATCTCTCAGCGCACCGTCCAGGGGCATGTCGAGCAGATCCTCGCGAAGCTCGGATTCGCTTCCCGTATCCAGGTCGCGGCGTGGATCGTCGAGCAGGGAATGAGCAGCCGGTCGGCGAACACCTGAGGCCGGAGAACGGTCGAAGGCGTCGCGGGCATCGGCCCGCGTTCTAGAACCGCCCGCTGCGACTGATCCGTCCGGAGCTGCTCGGGCCGCCGAAGGAGCCGGGACCGCGACCGCCACCGCCACCGCCGCCCCCACGGTTGCCCCAGCCGCCGCTCATCCCGCCGCGCATCATCGAATCGATGAGGATGCCACCGAGGATCGCGCCGGTGTTGCTCCCGGAGCTCCGCGGCTGCCTGCTCGCCTCCCAGCTCTGCACGTCGCCCTGCGCGAGTCGCAGTGCCCTGGCGCCGAGGTCGCCCGCGGCCTTCGCGTGCTGTAGCGCCTTCGCCGGGTCGGACTGACTGAGCTGACGGGCGGCGTCGAAATGGCGTTCCGACTCCGAGAGCCGGGTGCGGGCCTCCGCGCCGACGGCGCCGCGGCGGGTGTTGATGTAGTCCTTGGCCGCGGTGATCTGCGACTGGGCGACAGTGAGGTCCTGGGTGAGGCGCTGCGCGGCTCGCTCCGTCTGTTCCTTGGCATCCATCGCGGTGGCCAGGACGGTGTCGAGTTCGTTGTCCGCCTTGACGATCGCGGTGAACGCCCCGAGGGGGTCGCTGTCCTTGAGGGCCTCGGCCTGCGCCAGCGCCGCCTCGGTCGCGGCCTTGGCGACGGCGAGGGGCTGTCCGCCGTGCTGGGCCAGCGCAGCCGCGGCCGCGATGTCCTTGCGGGCATCGTCGAGGACCGCGGGCAGGGTGGCGATGGCGGTGCGGATGTTGTCCGCGGCGTGGTCGACGCCGTCGAGCAGTTCCCGGACCTGTGCGATGGCACCCTCCGCGGCCCGGATCGCGACGACCGCGGGACCCTGCTTGCCCGCGGGCAGCGCGGCCGCCTCGCGGCCGGCGGTGATGTTCTGATCCGCGAACGTCAGCTGTTGCTGCGCCATCGCGACATTCCCCGACACCGATGCGAGCGCGGGCTCCGGGAACTCGTTCTGCAGTCCGGCGAGCGTGGCCTCCGACTGTGGGACCCGGACGGTCAGCTCCACCACGTCCTGGGTGAGGGCGTCGAGGCGGGCGGGCGCGTCGAGGAGCAGGTCGCGCATCCCGTCGAACTCCGTCACCCGAGAATTGAGCTCCTTGTCGGCCCGGCTGCACGTCGAGATCAGCTGGATCAGCATGTCCCGCTTCTGATCCGGGGTTTCGGGGATGGCGTCGTCCAGGCGCTGGCGGAGGGTGAACGCCGAGGCGAGGGTGGTCTTCGCGGTTTCGTAGGCGGCGGTGAACGGCGCGGTCGCCTGATCGCCGAACTCGCCGCGGGCCAGGTTCAGCTCCTCCTCGCTTGTCCGGATCGCGTTGTCCGTCTCGACGAGCACCTCCTTGGCCCTGGCATCGAGGGTCTCGATCGGCAGGGCCGCGATGGCGGTCGGGTCGGTCCAGTCGACGTCCTTGGCCGCCTCGATGCCCTGTCGGATCCGCTCACCCTTCTTGCGACGGGAGTACAGCACAGCGCCGCCGGCCCCGATGACCACGACGCCGCCACCGATGAGCAGGTATTTGGCGGTGGACCCGGACCCCGACGAGCTCATCGCGTCGTCGATGCCGCCCGCGGCCGCGATCGCAGCGCCGGCCCAATCATCTTGTCGCAGAGCGGGAACGATGGCGTCCTGCTCGATGCTGTCGATCTCGGCGGTGCTGACGTTGCTCAGGTTCGGTGGCAGATCGAGGGCGTAGGCGCGGTCTTCGGTGGCCACTGCCAGCAACGCGCTGTTGTCGCCGAGCCCGCTCTGCTGCGCCGTTTTGCTCGCCCATTGCCCGGCGTCCATGCCGTCGAAGCCGGCGACATAGGTCACCCAGAGCTGCACGTGCTGCTCGTCGAACAGCGCGTCGAGTGCGGACCGGACCTCCGCGCGCTCGGCGTCGTCGAGAGCGCCGACCCGATCGGAGATCTGGCCCGGCATCCGGAACGGTGTCTCGGCGGCCGCAACGCCGGGCAGGCAGATCAGGCCGAGCAGCGCCAGCACGGAGGCCGTTGCCGCGGCGATCGAGATGCGGTGGGAAGCGTGTCGACCGCGAGCGTGCGGCTGTGCGAGTGCCATGCGCTGAATCTAGCGTCGATCGCGGGCTCCGCGCTGTGATCCGGGCGCGCCACACCGCGGTATGGGAGCGCCTGCTGGCAGACTTGCGGGGTGAGTTCAACAGCAGCCCGTGTGTACGAGACCGACCGCCTCGGTTTCGGGGGCACGCTTGCCCGCTGGACGCGCCGCGCCCTCGCCGGCGCCGTGCTGATGGGTGTGCTGCTGGTCGGCGGTACCGCGGCGCGTGTGTGGCAGGTCGCCCGGATCGACGACCCGACCAAGGCCGATGCCATCGTCGTGCTCGGTGCGGCCCAGTACTCGGGGACGCCGTCCTCGGTGTTCGAGGCGCGCCTGGAGCAGGCGGTGAAGCTGTTCAACAGGGGCGTCGCACCGACTGTGGTCACCGTGGGCGGCAAGCAGGAGGGCGACGTCTACACCGAGGCCGCCTCGGGGCGGAACTACCTGATCGGTCGCGGCGTGCCGGGCGACCGGATCATCGCCGTCGAGGAGGGGTCGGACACCCTGCGGAGCATCGAGGGCGTGAGCCGGGAGATGGGCGAGCGCGACATGACGTCGGCCGTCCTGGTCAGCGACCCGTGGCACTCCCTTCGCACCAGGACGATGGCCCGCGACGCCGGGCTCGAGGCATGGACGGCGCCGACCCGGCAGGGGCCCGCCGTCTTCACCCGTGAGTCACAGGCGCACGGAATCGCAAGGGAGACAGGGGCGTTGATCTGGTATCAGCTCACCCATTTCTCCGCGGACTTTCCCTACACCGCGGGACAGTGATGGCGTCGGATCCGGTGGCGGACTACACCGAGCACGACCTGGAGCGGCGGGTGGCGGAGGCGCCGAAGAGCGGCGGGCTGCCCGGCACCTCGGCCCGGCGCACCGACTTCTCGCGGGACCGGGCCCGGGTGCTGCACTGCGCGGCGCTGCGTCGGCTCGCCGACAAGACCCAGGTGGTCGGTCCGCGCGACGGCGACACCCCGCGGACCCGGCTCACCCACTCGATCGAGGTCGCGCAGATCGGCCGCAGCATCGCGGACGGCCTCGGCTGCGACCCGGACCTGGTCGACCTCGCGGGGCTCGCCCACGACATCGGCCACCCGCCGTACGGGCACAACGGCGAGAAGGCGCTGGACGAGGTCGCCGCGGATTGCGGCGGATTCGAGGGCAATGCCCAGAACCTGCGGATTCTCACCAGCCTGGAGCCGAAGGTGCTCGACGGCGACGGACGCAGCGTCGGCCTCAACCTCACCCGCGCGGCACTCGACGCGTCGATCAAGTACCCGTGGACGCGTCCGGCGCCCGGCGCCAAGTTCGGCGCCTACGACGACGACGCCCAGATCCTGGCCTGGGTGCGCGAGGGCGCCCGCGGGCGGCAGCGCTGCCTGGAGTCACAGGTGATGGACTGGGCTGACGACGTCGCCTACTCGGTGCACGACGTCGAGGACGGCGTGATCGCCGGTCGCATCGACCTGCGCGCGCTCGCGGACCCCGCCGAGCAGCGGGCGCTGGCGGAGATGGGTGCCTCGGAGTTCCGCGGGCTGATCGTCGACGACCTGGTCGAGGCCGCGCGTCGGCTGTCCGTGCTGCCCGTAGTGGTCGGCGCGAGCGGCAGCTTCGACGGCACGCTGGCCAGTTCGGTGGCCCTGAAGAACCTGACCAGCGAGCTGGTCGGGCGGTTCGCCACCGCGGCCGTGACCGAGACCCGCCGGGTCGCAGGCGACGGCCCGCTCTCGCGTTACTCCGCCGACCTGGAGATCCCGCCGGTGGTCGGCGCGGAGGTGGCGCTGCTCAAGACCGTCGCGCTGCGCTATGTGATGTCCGACGCCGGGCACCGCACCAAACAGGACAGGCAGCGCGACCGCATTCACCGGGTCTCGGAATGGCTGCACCGCACGGCGCCGTCCGGGCTGGACCCGCTGCTGCTCTCGGCATGGGAACGGGCGGCGGATGACGAGGCCCGCACGAGGGTGATCGTCGACCAGATCGCCTCGTACACCGAGAGCCGACTCGAGCGCGTCGACAAGCAGAGCCTCGGCGCGCAGGCGAGCTGGGGATAGCGCCTACACTGCTCGAGTGGCCGGCCGAATTCCTGAACGAGACATCGCGGCCATCCGCGACCGGACCCACATCGAGGACATCGTGGGGGAGTACGTCGCGCTCAAGCGCAGCGGCGGCGACTCGATGAAGGGCCTGTGCCCGTTCCATGACGAGAAGTCGCCCTCCTTCCATGCCCGCCCCAATCACGGGACCTACCACTGCTTCGGCTGTGGCGAGGGCGGCGACGTGTACTCGTTCATGCAGAAGATCGAACACATCTCCTTCGTCGAGGCCGTCGAGCAGCTCGCCGACCGGCTGAACTACACGATCTCCTACGAGGGCGGCGGACCCTCCGTGCAGCGCGACCGCGGCACACGGGCGCGACTGGTGGCGGCCAACGCGGCCGCGCAGGAGTTCTACGCGGCCCGGTTGCGGGAACCGGACGCCCAGACCGCCCGCGACTACCTCACCGAGCGCAACTTCGACGGCCAGGCCGCGATCACCTTCGGCTGCGGCTACGCGCCGGACGGCTGGGACACGCTGACCAAGCACCTGATGGTCAAGGGCTTCGAGGCGAACGAGATCGTCGACGCCGGCCTGGCCACCCCCGGTAAGCGGGGCACCCCGATCGACCGGTTCCGGCGCCGGCTGGTCTGGCCGATCCGCAACCTCGGCGGCGACGTCATCGGCTTCGGCGCGCGCAAGCTGTTCGACGACGACACCATGCCCGGCAAGTACATCAACACGCCAGAGACCATGCTGTACAAGAAGTCTCAGGTGCTGTTCGGTCTCGACCTGGCCAAGCGGGACATCGCGAAGGGTCACCAGGCGGTCGTCGTCGAGGGCTACACCGACGTGATGGCCATGCACCTGGCCGGTGTGAAGACCGCGGTTGCCGCCTGCGGCACCGCGTTCGGCGATGACCATCTGGCGATGCTGCGCCGACTCCTGATGGACGACAGCTACTTCCGTGGCGAAGTGATCTACACCTTCGACGGCGACGCCGCGGGCCAGGCAGCGGCGCTCAAGGCGTTCGAGGGCGATCAGAAGATGGCGGGGCAGACCTACGTCGCGGTGGCGCCGGACGGGATGGACCCGTGCGAACTACGGCAGTCGGCGGGCGACGCCGCCGTGCGCGACCTGGTCGCCCGGCGCATCCCGATGTTCAAGTTCGTGATCCGATCCCTGCTCGCCGAGCACGACCTCGACACCGGCGAGGGCCGGGTCGAGGCGCTGCGACGGACGGTGCCGGTGGTCGCCAGGATCAAGGACGAGGCGCTGCGTGAGGACTACGCCCGTCAGCTCGCAGGCTGGATCGGCTGGGACGACATCCCGACGGTGATCAAGCGGGTCCGCGAGGAGGCCCGCAGGAACTCACCGAGGTCGGGTCGCGGGCCGCAGCGGCAGGAGCGGAGCCGGGTGCCGGAGCAGGGCGCCACGGTGGCGCCCGCGGGTCCCGCCAGGCCGAACCCGACGGACCCGACGCTGTGGCCGCAGCGGGAGGCGCTCAAGTCGGCCCTGCAGTACCCGGCGCTCGCCGGCTCGGTGTTCGACTCGCTGCCGACCGAATCGTTCACTCATCCCGCGTACGCGTTGGTACGCGACGCGATCGCAGAGGCGGGCGGGACCGGTGCGGGGCTCGGCGGTGCCGAGTGGATGGAGGCGGTCGGCAAGCGCGCCGAGCCGCTGCAGTCGCTGGTGACCGAGCTGGCCGTGGACCCGATGCGGGCCTCGGACGTGCCTGGCTACATCCCGCGGGTGCTGGCCCGGCTGCAAGAGGTGTGGGTGGGCAATCAGGTGGCCGACCTCAAGTCGAAGCTGCAGCGGATGTCGCAGGCAGACCAGCCCGACGAGTACATGTCCCTGTTCGGCGACCTGGTGGCGCTCGAGCAGTACCGGCGCAGCCTGCTCGAACAGGCCGTCGGGGACAGCTCCGACGACCTGTAGGCGGGCCTGCCCGCCCCTACTTGCGGTCGCGCGGGACGTAGATCGTTGTGTCCGCGTCGATGGCCTCGAGAGGCTCGAGTCGGGGCTGCGTGTTCAGGCTGTCGGAGAGCTTCTGCCTGCCCACGTCGATGACCTTCTTGGTGGCGGGGCTGGCGGCCACGGCCTTGGCGGCCTTGCTGATCTGTTCGTAGCGCGACCTGCCCGCCTTGGTCCCCAGCACGTACCCGACGCCGACAGCGATCAACAAGCGCATCATCCCTGCTTTCCTCCTCCGACCAGCCTCTCAACAGTCTGCCTGATGGGCCTCCGGGCAGGCGATTTGGTACCTGGGTGGGGGGATGGGTTAAAGTTTCACCGCGGCCGAACGAGAACGCGAGGCCGTACGGAGTAATCCCCTGTAGCTCAATTGGCAGAGCTTCCGACTGTTAATCGGACGGTTACTGGTTCGAGTCCAGTCGGGGGAGCATTCGGAAGGACCCCGTCACACACCGTGTGGCGGGGTCCTCTTGCGTTCGGCGGCCTATGCATCTGCGGGCGCCGCACTCCGACCACCCCTCGGCGGACAATGGGGTGAGTGGGGCCGGTAGCATTCGGCGGGCCGCAGGAGTGTTCGATGCGGCAATGGGGCGGTAGCTCAGTCGGTTAGAGCCGTGGACTCATAATCCATTGGTCGCGGGTTCGAGCCCCGCCCGCCCCACTCGAGATGCCACCCCTCGCGCCCGCAGTGCCGGTAGGTTTCACCGCACCGATCGTTCGCGGACCCTGGCAGGGGAGCCCGACCATGAGCGCAGCCGAACAGCCGGCGGGGACAGCCCGCTACTACGCCCACCGCGTGCAGCGGATGGTCGGTCGCGACCCGGACGAGGCGAACCGGTCCGCAACCCCGCTCGAACTGCTCTTCGACCTGACGTTCGTCGTCGCGTTCGGCGTCGCCGGGGAGCAGTTCGCGCACCTCGTCGCGGAGGGCCACCTCGGCAGCGGCCTCGCCGGGTTCGGGTTCGCGATGTTCGCGATCATCTGGGCGTGGATGAACTTCTCCTGGTTCGCCTCCGCCTACGACACCGATGACTGGATCTACCGGGTCACCACGATGGTGCAGATGGTCGGGGTGGTGATCCTGGCGCTCGGGCTGCCCCAGATGTTCGCTTCGATCGACCGCGGGGTCGAACTCGACAACGGCGTGATGGTCTCCGGATACATCGTGATGCGGGTGGCCATGGTCTTCCAGTGGCTGCGGGCGGCGAAGCACGATCCGACGCACCGCCCCGCGGCGCTGACGTACGTCGTGACGCTCGTCATCGCCCAGCTCGGCTGGGCAGCGGTGGTGATCGCCCCGCTCACCCTCGAGCAGGTGTTCGCGGTCGCCGCGGTGCTCATGCTGCTCGAGCTCAGCGGGCCGGTCGTCGCGGAGCGGAACAAGGGCGGGACGCCGTGGCACGTGCACCACATCGTCGAGCGGCACGGGCTGCTGGTCATCATCACGCTGGGGGAGGGCGTGATCGGCACGGTGGCGTCGCTCTCGGCCGTGGTCGGCAGGCAGGGGTGGACGCTCGATGCGGTTCTGGTCGCGGTCGCCGGGATCGGGCTCACCTTCGGGCTGTGGTGGGTCTACTACATCCTCCCGTCGGCCGAGGTGCTCGAGGTGTTCCGAAACCGTTGCTTCGTCTGGGGTTACGGCCACATCCTGATCTTCTCGTCGCTCGCGGCGGTCGGGGCCGGGCTGCACGTCGCGGCCTACTACATCGAGCACGTCGCGCACGTCGGTGCCGTGGCCACGGTGCTCGCCGTGGCGATACCCGTTGCCGTGTTCATCGGCGCCGTCTACCTGCTCTACGCCTATCTCGTGCGGGTGCCCGACCCGTTTCACCTGATCCTCCTCGTGGGCACCGTGGCGACCCTGGTTCTCGCGGTCGTCATTGCTGCACAGGGTGTCTCGATGGCGTGGTGCCTGATCGTGGTGATGCTGGCCCCGGTGTTGACGGTCGTCGGCTACGAGTGGGTCGGACATGAGCACGAGGCGCGCGCGCTCGACGTCAGTCTCGACCGCGCGGAACCCGGGCGCGATCACTAGCCTGGATCCATGACGATCACGCCCGACACCAAGAACTGGACCTGGGTCCTCGAGCGTCCCTGCGCCGACTGTGGATTCGATTCCGGTGCCGTCGAGTACGAGGACATTCCGGGCCTGGTCCGTGCGAATGCGGCGGCCTGGCCCGCGGTGCTGGCGCGGGCGGACGTGGCCGTACGGCCGGACGAGCAGACCTGGTCGGCACTGGAGTACTCCGCGCACGTGCGGGACGTGTTCCGGATCTTCCGCGAACGCCTCGAGCTGATGCTCGCGCAGGACGACCCGCACTTCGCGAACTGGGATCAGGACGAGACCGCCGCCGCCGAGCGCTACGGCGAACAGGACCCTGCGACGGTCACGACCGAACTCGGTGCCGCCGCGGCCGCCGTGGCGGACGCGTTCGCGGCGGTCCCGCCCGCGGACCGGGGGCGGCGGGGGCTGCGCAGCGACGGATCGGCCTTCACCGTGGACTCGCTCGCGCGGTACTTCGTGCACGACCCGATCCATCACCTGCACGACGTGCGCGGCTGACGGACGAACGTCCAGTTCGGGGCCGGGAAACTCACTCACTGGGACTCGGAGAGGCTCGCGTGTCGGCTTCAAAACCGCACCTGTCCTGGGCTTTTTGGGCTTCGTTAGACCATGGCACGAAATTCCCCTAGAACGTGTTCCAATTTGCGGAATTTCGGGATAGTGTGTGCGCTGTGATCGCCGTCACCTCGATCACGTATAGCGGATGCGGACGAAAGGCCGGAACGAAATGAAGACAAAAGGCGCGCTCCTGTGGGGTCTCAACGAGCCGTGGTCGGTCGAGGAGATCGAGCTGGGTGATCCCCGAGAGGGCGAGGTCCAGATCCGCATGGAGGCGGCCGGTATGTGCCACTCCGACTATCACATCGTCACCGGTGCCACCCCGATGCCGTCGTTCCCGGCGCTGGGTGGACATGAGGGTTCCGGTGTCGTCACCAAGGTCGGCCCGAACGTGAAGAGGCTGAAGGAGGGCGACCACGTCGTGCTGTCCTTCATCCCGGCGTGTGGCACCTGTGATCCGTGTACGCAGGGTCATTCGAACCTCTGCGACCTGGGCATGGGCCTGCTGAGCGGCCAGTCCATCTCCGACGGCTCGTACCGCATCCAGGCCCGCGGCCAGAACGTCATCCCGATGTCGCTGCTCGGCACGTTCTCGCCTTACATGACCGTGCACGAGTACTCCGCGGTCAAGATCGACGAGCACATCCCGTTCGAGGTCGCCGCGCTCGTCGGCTGTGGCGTGACCACGGGCTGGGGCTCGGCGACCAACGTCGCGCAGGTCCGCCCCGGTGACTCCGTCGCGATCGTCGGCGTCGGTGGCGTCGGCATGGCCGCGCTGCAGGGCGCGGTGGTCTCGGGCGCACGCCACGTCATCGCCATCGACCCGGTCGCGTTCAAGCGCGAGCAGGCCCTCAAGTTCGGTGCCACCCACGCCTACGCGAGCCTCGAGGAGGCCATCGTCCCGGTCATGGAGCTGACCTGGGGCAAGATGTGCCAGAAGGTCATCCTCACCATGGGCGAGATGGACGGCGCGATGGTGGATCCGGCGCTGACCCTGACCGCCAAGACGGGCACCTGCGTCGTGACCTCGATGGGCAACATGTCCGACATGGACGTGAAGATGAACCTCTTCCTCTTCGCGATGCTGCAGAAGACGCTCAAGGGCAACGTCTTCGGCGGCGCCAACCCGCGTCACGAGATTCCGATGCTGCTCGACCTGTACAAGTCGGGTCAGCTCAACCTGCAGGACATGATCTCCAACACCTACAGCCTCGAGCAGATCAACGAGGGCTACCAGGACATGCTGGACGGCAAGAACCTGCGCGGCGTCATCAAGTACACGGACGCGGATCGCTAGTAACACCTCCACGGCGGCGCCGGGCAGCTCAGTCGAGCAGGGTCCCCGACGC
>NZ_JBSGTR010000091.1:0-13923 GCF_053607505.1 Rhodococcus sp. NPDC055112 | reverse complement strand
GAGTACGCGGGGTCGGCGCCGTCTTGTCGTCGGGGGCGGGGTTTGCCCCCGGCGAGGCGATCAGTCGACGCGGTTGCCGGAGGCCTTGTGCCTGCCCGACCGCATGGTCGACTCGAGCTTGTCGTCGAATTCGTCGTAGACGACCGAGCCGATCCAGATGATCAGCGTCGCCCACACCCAGGTCCAGAAGCCCCGGATCTGGAAGTCGTTCGTCAGCAACACCACGATGAGCAGGACGAGGTACGTCGCGACCAGGTTGACGACCCAGGTGTAGGCGCGCAGTCCCGGCACGGCGCTCAGCAGGCGGGTGATGATCGGCTTGACGAACAGCGTGGCCAACGTGAACAGAATCGTGCCGACGATGAACCACAGGGGATAGGAAATGTGGAATGGGCCGAGGACCAGGTCGGCGAGCCACAGCACGACACCGTTCGCGACCAGTGCGGTCAGGATGCGAGGAACCCAGAGCTTCGTGGGGGTCGGATTCGAGGTGGTCATGTCGCCAGGATGAGCGTCGGCGACGGGTGCGATCGGGCTTTCGTCGTCGACTCAATTGATTGATGCATCGACGTTATCTGTCTGTTATTGGACCAGGTGAATTCGCGGACCGCGCCGCGGCGCGGTGAAGCGTTCATCTGGGCGACACCGCGCCGACGAGCACGGCGGTTACCGTCCGCGGATGACCGAATTCGACCACCCAGTGGACCTCGCCGACACCTCCGCGTTCGCGGTCCTGGACGACGATGACGACGACCCGATCCTGGTCGGCGCGGCGGACGGGCGGGCCGTCGACACCTGGCGCGAGGGGTATCCGTACGCGGAGCGGATGGAGCGCGCCGAGTACGAGATGGACAAGAGGCTGCTGCAGATCGAGTTGCTCAAACTGCAGAACTGGTCCAAGGCGACCGGCCGCAGGCACGTGATCGTGTTCGAGGGCCGGGACGCGGCGGGCAAGGGCGGCACCATCAAGCGGTTCACGGAGCACCTGAACCCCCGCGGCGCGAGGGTGGTGGCCCTCGAGAAGCCGTCCGCCCGCGAGCAGGGCCAGTGGTACTTCCAGCGATATGTCGAGCACCTGCCCGCGGCAGGGGAGCTCGTCCTCTTCGACCGCTCCTGGTACAACCGCGCGGGTGTCGAGCGGGTGATGGGCTTCTGCAACGACGACCAGCACGCGCGCTTTCTGCGGCAGGCCCCGCTCTTCGAGCAGATGCTCGTCGACGAGGGGATCAGCCTGACCAAGCTGTGGTTCTCGGTGTCCAGGAACGAGCAGCGCACCCGGTTCGCGATCAGGCAGGTGGACCCGGTCCGGCAGTGGAAGCTCTCCCCGATGGACCTTGCGTCGCTGGACAAGTGGGAGTCGTACACGGCCGCCAAGGAGCAGATGATCAGGTTCACCGATACCGACATCGCGCCGTGGACCGTCGTGAAGAGCAACGACAAGAAGCGCGCCAGGATCAACGCCATGCGGCACGTGCTCAGCCGCTTCGACTACGAGAACCGGGACGACGAGGTGGTCGGGACCCCTGATCCGCGCATCGTCTGCCGAGCGCGAGACTCGTTGGGGGACTGACCGGCCGAGCTCGGCGGAAGGTCCCACCGATTCCGCCGGACACGTCGTAGCATCTCCGGAGCCAGTGTTTGACACAACAAACGTTTCCGTCGATTGACGAGGTGGACCTGCGTGGACGCGCTGAAGATCGCCCTGGAACTGATCGTCGTGCTCGGCTGCATCGTGATGGGCACGCGCTCCAGCGGTGTGGCACTGGGCTTGTGGGGCGGCGCGGGCGTGGCGGTGCTGGTCTTCGTGTTCCGGGAGGACGTGGGCAGCCCGCCGGTCGACGCGCTGCTGATCATCCTGTCGGTGGTGCTGGCGTCGTCGATGATGCAGGCGGCGGGCGGCATCGACTGGATGGTGACGATCGCCGCGAAACTGATCTCCAAGCGCCCCAAGCAGATCACGCTGATCGCACCGCTGGTCTCGTTCTTGTTCGCGGTGGGCGCGGGCACGTCGAACATCCTGTACCCGCTGCTGCCGGTCATCTACGACGCGTCGTACCGCAACGGCGTCCGGCCCTCGCGCCCGCTCTCGCTCTCCGTCGTGGCGACGGGTGTTGCCCTGGCCTGTAGCCCGGTCTCGGCGGCGATGGCGGCGATGGTCACCCTCACCGATGTCGAGCCGTACAACTTCGAGCTGATCGACATCATCAAGATCACGCTGCCCGCCGCGATCGTCGGCATCGTGCTGTCCTCGATCGTCGTGAACCGACTGGGCAAGAACATCGCCGACGATCCGGAGATCCAGGCCCGGATCGCGTCCGGTGAGCTCCTCGCGCCCTCGGCCGCATCCGCGAACGGCCCCGGTGCGGTCGAGCTGAAGTCGACCACGCAGGGTCGCAATGCCGCCATCATCTTCCTGCTCGGTGTCGCGGCCATCGTGGTCTTCGGTCTGTTCAAGGAGATTCGCCCGGAAGCGGCCGACGGCTCGCCGATGGGAATGACCCCGATCATCGAGATGATGATGTTCGTGGTCGGCACGCTGATCCTGCTGGTGTGCCGCCCGAACGTGGCGGAGGTCCCCGGCTCGACGGTGTTCAAGGCAGGCATGGTCTCGGCCATCGCGCTGTTCGGTCTGGCCTGGCTCACCGACACCTTCATCAGCGCGCACCAGGAGCTGATCACCAGCACCGTCGGCGACTGGGTGGACGCCGCGCCCTGGATCTTCGCGCTCGGTGTCTTCCTGGTCTGTGTGCTCACCACCAGCCAGTCGACGGCGACCAGGACCATCGTGCCGATCGGCCTGGCGGCGGGGCTCGCCCCCGGGCTGCTCACCGGCATGTGGGCGGGCGCCTTCGCGGGCATCTACCTGTTGCCCACCAACGGATCACAGATCGCGGCCGCCAACTTCGACGAGTCGGGCAGCACCAAGCTCGGCACCAAGCTGGTCGACCACTCGTTCTTCGTCCCGACGATCGTGTTGGCCGTCACCACCATCGCGGCAGGCATGGTGTTCGGCATCGTCCTGGGCTGACCGCCCTCGGCTAGCGGTGGGACCGGTAGCCGTCCCAGCTGGCCTTGCACGCGTGGGCGAGCATGTCCACCCGGTCGGAGTCCGGCTCCGGCCATCCAACGCCGGGCAGCATCAGCTCCGCGGTGAGGTCGGGGCCGAGCAGGAATTCGCGCCTGAACTCCGCCTGGACCGCGCCGAGCGTCACCCCCGCGGCGGAGGCTCTTGGCCCGAGTTCGCGGAATCGTGCACCCGCGGTGATGATCTCGTGGCTGCCCAGGTACGGCTGGTTCAACATGACGGCGGCCGGGTCGGCCACCTCGAAGCCAACCCGGTGCGCCTGGGCCAGCGCGCGGACGGCCTGCGGGGCCATGCTCACCGGGTTGTCGCCACGCGGCTCCCCGCGCTCATCGCCCCGGTTCGACAACGCCACGACATCGGGCAGTCGGTCGGCCTCAGCGCGCTCGACGTTCACCGCGCCGTCCCTGGTTGTGGTGTGGTTCATCGTGTCGTGGAAGGACAGCGTGGTGAACTCGACAGGCCCGGTGGACTTCTCGGCGCGCTCGAAGGCGAGCGCCACCATCCGCTCGATGAGGTCGTCGCGGGTCCGCTCGTAGACGTCCAGCCCGCGGGAGGCGACCTCGGCGAAGGTGTCGGCGAGCCGGTGCAGGCCCGCGTCGTCGGCCGGCTCGCGCAGCAAGGGGTAGAAGGAGAACGTCACCGGGCGGATGGCGTCGACCCCGGTCAGGTCGGCCTTGTTCCCTTGGCCCGCGGCGCGGACCCGTGCGAACGCCTCACGCAGGGTGGCGTACAGGTCCTCGGGGCGCGCGCGGTTCGGGTCCCGCACCATCCGGGGATGCGGGTTCTCCACGTAGACGATGCGGGGGTCGATCTCCGCCCAGCGGCGCACCACCGGGCTGGTGGAGCAGTCGGTGAAGTCGAACTGCAACCGGCGGGTGAACTCGGGCGCGAGGAACTCGCCGAGCTCCTCGGGGATGGCCGCTCCCGAATGTGGGCAGCTGACAAGCAGATCGGCGTCGGCAAGCGCCTGGTCGAGGCTGCGACGGCCGCGGTCCGCGTAGTAGATCAGGTCGTCCGGGGCGAACACGGTGCCTGCGGGCAGGAACAGCGGATCAGCGGTTGCCATGTCCGAACCCTATCGGCAGGCGCCTCGGCGAGAGAGTATTGGACCGTGGACACCATTCCGATTCAGATGCCCGACGGCACCACCATCGCGGTACGGCTGTTCGCAGGCCGGGAGACGGCGCCGGTGGTGGTGATCTTCCCGGGGCTCGGGGTGCCGGGCGGGTTCTACGATCCGGTCGCCGAGGCGCTGGTCGCACACGGATTCAACGCGGCGATCGGTGAGCTCCGCGGGCAGGGCGACAGCAGGCCCCGGCCGGGCGCGGAGAGCAGCTACGGGTACCAGGAACTGGCGTCCGTCGACTATCCGGCCACCTTCGAGGTGGTGCGGGAGCGGTTCCAGGACAGCACCCCGTACCTGCTCGGTCACAGCATGGGCGGGCAGCTGGGGGTGATGTATGCGGCCAGGGCCAGGGGAAAGCTCGGTGGGCTGATCCTGGTGGCGTCGGGTTCGCCGTACCACCGCGGGCACGGGATGGTGCGCGGCGCTGCGCTGCTGGCCGGGTCGGCGGCGATGTCGGTGACGGCGAACGTCGCCGGGTTCTGGCCGGGGGACCGGTTGGACGTCGGCGGGTTCGGCAGGCAGTCGAAGGTGCTGATCGGGGACTGGTCCAGGTTCGCGCGCACCGGCGCCATCGAGCCGACGGGAGCCGACATCGACTACGAGGAGCGGATCGGCCGACTGACCCTGCCGGTGCTGTCGATCTCCATGGAGGATGACGATCTGGCGCCGCGGCAGGCGATCAAGAACCTGGTCGCGAAGATGCCGAAAGCGGACCTGACCACCTGGCATCAGCAGGAGCCGCTGGGCCACAACGGCTGGATCCGCAGCCCGGACAGCACCGTCGGCCGCATCGTGGACTGGCTGCACGACCGCGCCTGACCCCGCCGAGTGTGCACCTGCCATCGGTCCCACTCGGGCGATGTACCCGTAGCTGCACACTCGGCGGGGATACCCTTGATGTTGATCACCTCTGATGTGATCACCACGACCCGCGCCGCACCGTGCGGTCGGGTCGGAACGGATCCGCCATGGATGAACCCGTTCGCCCGAGTGACGCGACGATCGCAAGCGGGCCGCTGACCGAGGTGGCCCCCGGTACTGCCGTGCACGTGAGTTCGGCCGTGTCCGACTCGACCGGTACCCGCCCGGAATCGGGGCTCGTCGTCGACACCGGTGTGCGGCGCCTGGTCGCCGACTGGGAGGCGACCCGCTCCCCGTCCGATCTGTCCGACTACCTGCCGGACGCGGCAGCGATCCGGCGTGCCGCACTGATCGACCTGATCATGGTCGATCTCGAATACCGGTGGTTGCGCGGTGGCCAGCCGAAACGAATAGCCGACTACTGCCGGGAGTTCCCGGAGCTGCTCGCGGAGCCGCTGCCGCCCGAGCTCGTGTACGAGGAGTACCGGGTGCGCCGCGCCAGCGGGGCGAACGTCGAGCCGGAGGAGTACCTGCGCGGCTTTCCGCAGCAGGCCGACCGGTTCGAATGGCTGCGCGAGCACGACCTGCCGGGACACCGCGGCGAGCCCGTCCCGATCGACCTGCCCGAGGACACCGAGTTCGCGGTCGGGCAGCAGCTGGACGATTTCGAACTGATCGCGGAGCTCGGGCGCGGGGCCTTCGCCCGGGTGTTCCTGGCCCGGCAGCTGTCGATGCTGCGCCCCGCGGCGCTCAAGATCTCGCGCAATGTCGGCAGTGAGCCGCAGACCCTCGCCCAGCTCGACCACCCGTACATCGTCCGGGTCTTCGACCAGAGGCTGTTCGAGGACCGGCAGGTGCGGGTGCTGGTGATGGAGTACGTGTCCGGCGGCACGCTGCTCGACGTGGTCAAGCTCGTCCGGGCGACCCCGACGGAGCACAGGAGCGGTCAGCTCCTGCTCGATTCGATCGACAAGGTCCTCGAGCGCAAGGGGGAGGTCCGGCCGAGCGAGTCGAGCGTGCGCGCCGAGATCGCGGAACTCTCGTGGCCCGAGACCGTGGCGTGGATCGGGCTGCGGCTGGCCGACGCGCTCGAGTACGCGTGCGCCCACGGCGTGCTGCACCGCGACATCAAGCCGGCCAACGTGCTGCTGAGCGTCGAGGGCGTCCCGAAGCTCGCCGACTTCAACGTCAGCTCCAGCGACAGCGTCGACCCGGCAGGCCGGTCCGGATTCGTCGGCGGATCCGTCGCATACATGGCGCCCGAGCAGCTGGCCGCGGTGTCCCCGGAATCGGCGGCGAGCGCGGCGCCGATCGACACCCGCAGCGACATCTACGCGCTCGGGGTGATGTTGTGGGAGCTGCTGACCGGGGTCCGCCCGTTCGAGGACGCTCCCGCAGGCGGGTCGCAGGCGTCGCCGGGCGAGGTGCTCGCGATCCGGCGGCGCGGGGTGGATCCCGATGCCAGGGCCCGGCTCCCTGCCGACTGCCCGGCCGCCCTGCGCCGCGTGCTGATGACGTCCCTCGCCTTCGATCCCGCCGACCGTTGGTCGAGCGGCCGCAAGCTGGCACGCCAGTTCGCGCTGTGCCTGGATCCGCACGCCCGCGACCTCGTCGATCCGCGTCCCGGCAGTTGGCGGTCGACGCTGTCGCGGTGGTCGCTCCCGATCCTGCTGGCCGCGATCGGCATCCCGAACCTGCTGGCGGCGGGCTACAACTACTACTACAACAAGGCGCTGATCATCTCCGAGCTCTCACCCGAGGCACAGGACCATCTCGAGCAGGTCCACCTGATGGTGGGCGGGCTGGCGTTCCCCCTCGGTGCGTTCCTCATCCTCTACTGGTGTCGGCTCGCGCTGATCGTCCCGCACGGCCTGCGCAGGGGGCAGCGGTACGACCCCGAGATCCTGGCCAGGGCGCGCACCGCGACCCTGAACCTGGGGCACCGCGCCGTCGTGGTCGCCTTCGTGCTCTGGGTGGTCGCCGGGGTCGGCTACCCGATCGCCCTGCAGGCGGCGGCGGGCGGCATTCCGTCGCAGGCCTATTCGCACCTGATCGCCTCGCTGGCGGTCTGCGGGGCGGTGGCCGTCGCGTACCCGTTCTTCATCCTCACGTTCTACGCGGTGCGCTGTGTGTACCCGATCCTGTTGTCGCACGGTGAGATCGGTAGCGCCGACGGTCGCGACCTGCGGGCGCTCGGCCGGAGCACCACCCGCTACGTCGCGGTGGCCGCGTCGGTTCCCCTGGTGGGCGTCGCCGGACTCAGCTTCGTCGGGGCCGAGCCCGGCAACACGGTCAACGCGACCGTCCGCGCGCTGTGCATCGGCGGCATCATCGCCTTCATCGGTGTGTACCAACTGTTCCGGTGGGTCGAGGGCGACCTGCGGGCGCTGACCCGGGTGGTGTCGCTGGGTGGCGCCCGCGGCTACGCCGCCGAGATCGAGGCCCCGGAGTCCGTCCAGACGCCCCGGCACGTGCGCCCCGTCAGAGCCCCAGTTGTGACCAGAGGAACGTGAACGTCAGCGCCGTCTTGAACGCCAGCTGGGCGTTGTCGGAGGCGCCGCCGTGCCCGCCCTCGATGTTCTCGTAATACCAGGTCCGGTGTCCCTGCTCCTCGAGTCGCGCGGCCATCTTCCTGGCGTGGCCGGGGTGCACCCGGTCGTCGCGCGTCGAGGTGGCGATCAGGACCGGCGGGTACGACGCCTCCGCGGCGGTGTTCTGGTACGGCGAGTACCGGGAGATGTACTCCCATTCGGCTGGGTCGTCGGGGTCGCCGTACTCGGCCATCCAGGACGCGCCCGCCAGCAGCAGGTGATAGCGGCGCATGTCCAGCAACGGAACCTGGCAGACGATGGCACCGAACAGTTCCGGGTACCGGGTGAGCATCACACCCATCAGCAGCCCGCCGTTGCTGCCGCCCTGGGCGCCCAGCTGGGCTGGGGTGGTGATCCCGCGCTCGACGAGGTCCCGCGCGACGGCGGCGAAGTCCTCGAACACCTTGTGCCGCCCGGCCTTCAGTGCCTGCGTGTGCCACTCGGGCCCGTACTCGCCGCCGCCGCGGATGTTGGCGACCACATAGGTGCCGCCCCGCTCCAGCCAGGCCAGGCCGGTCGCGCCGCTGTACGTCGGCGTCATCGAATTCTCGAAACCGCCGTAGCCGTACAGCAGGGTCGGTCCCGGGGCGGAGTCCTTCCCGCGCACCACGAAATAGGGGATCCGGGTGCCGTCCTCGGAGACCGCGAAGTGCTGAGCGACCGCGAGCGAATCCGCGTCGAAGAACGAGGGCGACTGCTTGAGCACCTCGATCGGCTCGCCGACCGTGCCGTGCAGCAGCGTCGCGGGCGTGAGGTAGCCGCTCGAGTTGAGGAAGAACTCGTCGCCCTCGACCGGATCCACGTCCAGGATGTCGGTGGTGGTGAGCTCGGAGACCCCCTCGAGCGGCACGTCCGTCCAGCCGCCGGGTCCCGGTGTCCGCACCCGCAGCCGGGTCTGCACGTCGGACAGCGTCACCAGCAGCAGGTGGTTGCGGGTCCACACGTACTGCTCGAGCGAGGTGTGGGCGTCGGGCGCGAAAAGCACCGTCAGGTCGCGAGATCCGGCGAGATAGTCCTCGTACCTGGCGGCCAGCAGGGTGCCGGCCGGGTGTTCGTGCCCGGCGACGGACCAGGCGGACCTGGTGCGGATCAGCAGCCATTCCCGATGCACGGAGAGGCCTGCGTCCTCGGGCGTCTCGATCCGGACCAGGGCGCCGTCGTCCATCAGCTGGAAGCGCCGGGAGTTGTAGAAGTCGATGGACTGCTCGACGAAGCTGCGCTCGAAGCCGGGGGTGCGGTCGTACCAGGCGGACACCGCGACATCGGTCTGCTCGCCCTCGAACACGGTGACGGCCTCCGCGATGTCGGTGCCGCGGGTCCAGCGCTTGGCGATCCGCGGGTAACCGGAATCGGTGAGGGAGCCCGGCCCGAGATCGGTGCCGACGTACACCGTGTCCACGTCGACCCAGCCGATGTCGGTCTTGGCCTCCGGCAGGAAGAAGCCGCCGTCGGACGGTTCGACGAAGCAGCGTCGCTCCAGATCGAACTCGCGGGTCACCGTGGCGTCGGCGCCGCCCCTCGACAGGCTGACCAGCGCGCGCTCCTGGCCGGGGCGCAGCACCTGCGCGCCGGACCACACCCAGTTCTCGCCATCGCGTTCGGCGAGCTCGTCGACGTCGACCAGCACGTCCCAGTTCGGGGCGTCGGTGCGGTACTCGTCCATCGTCGTCCGCCGCCACAGGCCGCGGACGTGCTCGGAGTCGCGCCAGAAGTTGTAGAGGTAGTCGCCGCGGAGCCGGACGTACGGGATGCGGGCATCGGTGTCGAACACCGCCCGGATCCGCGTCTGCAGGTCCTCGAACCCGGCGTTCTCGGTGAACTCACCGGTGGTGCGGCCGTTGCGTTCGCGCACCCAGTCCAGCGCGGGCTCGGCGGTGACGTCTTCGAGCCAGAGGTAGGGATCATCGGGTTCGGTCTTCGCCGGGTCAGCCATGGCACCCATTGTGGTGTACCGCCACCACCGGAAAGGCGAACGGCCCCACCCGGGTGTCCGGGCGGGGCCGCTGCGGTGAGCGAGAGTCGTCGAGCGAGAACTACAGGCCGATGGACTCGGCGAGCATCGGCCAGGACTCGTGCAGGGCGTCCTGCCAGTAGCCCCAGGAGTGGGTGCCCGCGGGGCGGAAGTCGAAGGTCGCCGGGATGCCCAGCTGGCCGAGCCTGCCCTGGAGGTTGTGCGTGCACTGGTTGACCGCGGCCTCGATCATGCCGCCGACGATCACCTGGTTGGCCAGCGTGTCGACCCTGCCGTTGACGGCGGGGTTCGCCAGGTTGTCGTGGTCGCCGGGCAGGCCGCTCGAGGAGGAGACGAACAGCTTGATGCCGCGCAGCTTCTCGGCGTTGACGACCGGGTCGTTCTCGGCCCAGCCGGGGCCGTCGAACGGGCCCCACATGTTGGTGGCCTTGGCGCCGCCGCGGGACTCGACGACCGTGCGGACGTAGAACTTGCCCGCGTCGGTGCTGGTCTCCGCGCAGCCGCTGTAGGCGCCGACGCTCTTGTACAGCTGCGGGGCCGCGATCGCGAGGTTGAGCACGGAGGTGCCCGCCATCGAGATGCCGGCGATCGAGTTGACGCCGGTGGTGTCGAAGGCGTCGTCGATGATCGGCGGCAGTTCCTTGGTCAGGAAGGTGGTCCACTTGTTGCGACCCAGCGTCGGGTCGTCCTGCTGCCAGTCGGTGTAGTAGCTGAAGGCGCCGCCGATCGGGGTGACCACGTTGACGTTCTTGTCGGCGAAGAAGCTCATGACGTCGGTCTGCTTCTGCCAGGTGGCGCGGTCCTCGCCGCCGCCTGCGCCGTTGAGCAGGTACAGGGTGGGGCGGGGCGCGCTGGTGTCGGCGGGGGTGATCACCTCGACCGGGATCACCTCGTCCATCGCCGCCGAGTACACGTACGCGGTCACCTTGCGGTCGGAGTTCTTCTCGATCCGCTCGAGCTTGGATCCGGAATCCGACTGCGCGGTGGCCGGCGCCGCGGGCGCGATGGCGGGGCTCACCAGCATCGGCAACACGGTGAGCGCGATCGCCGCCGCGACGAGGCGGCCGCGGCGGGAGGTCTGAGGACGCATGCGAGAAACCTTCACTGTTGATTCGTCGGTTCACCGGGCCCGGGCGTTACGCGATTCGGACAAACCGGACGTCGTTCAATGGGCCACGTCGGACGTGGCCTTCTCTCTTTTTACCCGAGCGCTCCGGTCGCTAGCCACCGTGCGGAGTGAATTCGCTGGTAGGGCCGGTTCGGCGGGTGGGCGCTCGACGGGAACCGGGGGCATCGCAGGCGGTGAGCGGTCTGCTACCGGCGGGTAACCAGACCATGGCGGGACAGCGAATCGCCGCGGGTCTACCCTGAGCAATCGTGACCTCACACTATGACGTCGTTGTTCTCGGGGCCGGTCCCGGTGGGTACGTCGCTGCTATCCGCGCGGCACAACTCGGACTGAAAACCGCCATCATCGAAGAGAAGTACTGGGGCGGTGTCTGCCTGAACGTGGGCTGCATCCCCTCCAAGGCGCTGCTCCGCAACGCGGAACTCGCCCACATCTTCCACAACGAGGCCAAGACCTTTGGCATCTCGGGAGATGTGAGCTTCGACTTCGGGGCCGCCTTCACACGAAGCCGCTCGGTCGCGGACGGCCGCGTCAAGGGCGTGCACTTCCTGATGAAGAAGAACAAGATCACCGAGTACGACGGTCGCGGCACCTTCACCGATGCCAAGACCATCTCGGTGGCCAAGTCCGACGGCACCACCGAGACCGTCACGTTCGACAACGTCATCATCGCGACCGGCACCACCACCCGGATGCTGCCCGGCACCGCGGTCAGCGCGAACGTGGTGACCTACGAGGAGCAGATCCTCACCAGCGAGCTGCCCGGTTCGATCCTCATCGTCGGCGCGGGCGCGATCGGCATGGAGTTCGCCTACGTCCTGCACAACTACGGCGTGAAGGTGACGATCGTCGAGTTCCTCGACCGCGCACTGCCGATGGAGGATGCGGACGTCTCCAAGGAGATCGCGAAGCGCTACAAGAAGTACGGCATCGAGATCAAGACCTCGACCGGCGTGCAGTCGGTCACCGACAACGGCGCGGCAGGCGTCACCGTCACCATGGCAAAGAACGGCAGCGACGAGGTCGAGACCGTCGTCGTGGACAAGGTGCTGCAGGCGATCGGCTTCGCGCCGAACGTCACCGGCTACGGCCTCGAGAGCACCGGCGTCGCGCTCACCGACCGCGGCGCCATCGCCATCGACGAGCGGATGTGCACCAACGTGCCCGGCATCTACGCCATCGGTGACGTCACCGCGAAGCTGCAGCTCGCCCACGTCGCCGAGGCGCAGGGTGTCGTCGCGGCCGAGACGATCGGCAACGCCGAGACCCTCGAGCTGGGTGACTACCGGATGATGCCGCGCGCCACGTTCTGCCAGCCGCAGGTGGCCAGCTTCGGGCTCACCGAGGAGCAGGCCAAGGCCGAAGGGCACGACATCAAGGTCGCGACCTTCCCGTTCACCGCCAACGGCAAGGCGCACGGCCTGGCCGACCCGAACGGCTTCGTCAAGCTCATCGCCGACACCAAGTACGGCGAGCTGCTAGGCGGCCACCTGATCGGTCCGGACGTGTCCGAGCTGCTGCCCGAGCTGACCCTCGCCCAGAAGTGGGACCTGACGGTCAACGAGCTCGCGCGCAACGTGCACACGCACCCGACGCTGAGCGAGGCTCTGCAGGAGGCCATCCACGGCCTCGCGGGACACATGATCAACTTCTGATCCAGACAACGAAGAGAATGCGCGGCCGGTACCCACCGGCCGCGCATTCTCGGTTTTACGGGTCCTTCGCTGTCAGCGTTCCCGGTAGCGCGATTGCGCGTCGATGACCTCGGGCATGCGCGATTCCACCAGTTCGATCAGCCCGACCAGCCGGGAGGCCACGTCGGTACCGAGTGGGGTCAGGCTGTATTCGACCTTCGGCGGGATCGTCGTCAGCACCGCGCGGTCGACGAGCCCGTCTCGCTCGAGGGCCTGCAGGGTCTGCGACAGCATCCGCTCGCTGACGCCGTCGACGCGACGGCGCAGCGCACTGAAGCGGTAGGGGCCTTCGGCGAGGGCGGCCAGGGCGAGGGTGCCCCACCGCCCGGTGACCGTCTGGATCACCTCCCGCGAGGCGCAGGCGCGCTCGAACACGTCGGCCGCGAAGGCGAGGCCGGGCTCGGATGCCGGCAGGTCGGGGTCGGTCATGGAGCCCAGGCTACTACCCACCGATACCGCAGCGCTAACACTGACGGTTGCACTTACGGAAAATAAGTGCATGATGGACGCAGACGGTTTGTTTGAAGCGTCAACTCAACTGACTCGCGACACCCAGGAGTGCACATGACCATCGCCATCACCGGTGCCACCGGACACCTCGGCCGCCTCGTCGTCGAATCCCTGCTGGCGCGCGGAGCCGAAGCGGGCGACCTGGTCGCCGTGGTCCGAGACCCGGGCAAGGCCGCCGATCTCGCGGCGAAGGGCGTGCAGGTGCGCGTGGCCGACTACACGGACCGGGCGGCACTCGAGAGCGCGCTGGCCGGCGTCGACAAGCTGCTGCTGATCTCGAGCAGTGAGGTCGGTCAGCGGCTACCGCAGCACACCAACGTCATCGAGGCGGCCAAGGCCGCGGGCGTGGCATTCGTCGCCTACACATCCGTGCTCGACGCCGCGAACAGCGCACTGACCCTGGCACAGGAGCACAAGGCCACCGAGGAGGTCCTGGCCGCCTCGGGCATCGAGCACGCCCTCCTCCGCAACGGTTGGTACTGGGAGAACTACACCACCGACCTCGCGGGCACGATCGAGCGCGGGGTGCTGGCCGGAGCCGCGGGCGAGGGCAGGGTCGCGGCCGCCGCCAGGGCCGACTATGCCGAGGCCGCGGCCGTCGTGCTGCTCGCGGACGGCCAGGCAGGCAGGGTGTACGAGCTCGGCGGCGACGAGCGCCTGACGCTCGCCGAGCTGGCCGCGACGATCTCCGCGGCGGCGGGCAAGACCGTTGTCTACCAGGATCTCTCGGAGGGCCAGTTCGGTGCCGCCCTCGAGAGCGCAGGCCTGCCCGCGATCTACGCGGGGATGCTGGCGAACTCGGACGCAGGCATCAAGGTCGGCGCGCTGGACACCACCAGCGGCGACCTGCAGACACTGATCGGCCGCTCGTCCACCCCGGTCGCCGAGGTGCTCCGCGCGGCGCTGTAGGCGCTCCGCGCCCGTGCGCGGTTGACGAGTCCCTGCACTCGTCAAC
>NZ_JBSGTR010000090.1:0-15468 GCF_053607505.1 Rhodococcus sp. NPDC055112 | reverse complement strand
GCTTCGAGGCGGGCGAGCGCGTGTCAGACGGTGAACTCCGCGGAGGTGCCAGTGAACTCGGAGATCTTGCCGTCGCGGGCCTTCTGGTCGCCGAAGTGCTGGATCCGGTAGCGACCGGCGGGCGTGCCCTCCGGTACGTCCCAGGTGATCCGGGCGACGGAGGCGTTCGAACCCTCACGCCGCCAGTGGTACTTGGTGGACCAGTCGCCGTCGTCGGCATGCCGCACCCAGCGTCCGCCCTCCTGGCGCTGTACCTCCAGGAAGGTCGCACCGTGGCGGAGATTGTTCTTCGGGTGGCCGGTCACGAACTCGGCGACCACCTGCTCGCCTGCCGCGGCCCGCGGCTTCGGCTGGACCAGGACGTCACCGAACGCGCGTCCCGGCGTGGGTTCGTCGAAGGTGACGCCCGCGACAAAGTTCGGCTGGAACCCCGACATGTCGCGGGGTGCCGGTCCGCGCGGGACCTCGCCTCCGGTGCGGAGGGCGACCGCGAGCTGCGCGTAGCCTTGCTGGTAGGCGGGAAGGGTGTTGCGGCCGAACAGGGTCGAGCCGCCCTCGTACTGCTGGGAGTCGTACTCCTCGGGCGTCGTGCAGTAGCTCGAGTAGGCGTTCGCATAACCCTGGAAGATCACGTTCTCCAGTGGCACGCCGAGTTCCTCGGCGACGGTACGCCGGATCCGGAGGCCGGAGACGATCGTGTACTCCGCGGGTCCGCCGACCACGTAGATGTCGCCGATCCGGATGATCTGGATCTTCAGCACGTGGGGCACCCAGCCGTCCGGCGGGAGCAGGCCGACGGGGACCAGGACGATTTTGGGTGCCTGGGCGTCGGCCAGCCAGTTCGGCCACGTGGTGTTCATCCCGCCGAGCGCATCGACCAGCGGGTTGGGAGAGCCCTCGGGGAAAATCGGGAGCGCGGGGCCGTCCTCGGTGCTGCCCGCGCTCATCGCGGCGCCGACGCAGGCGGGCGAGGTGCGACGCTGCTGTCCGTCGGGGGTGAAGCGGCCGTCGACGACCTGGTTGGCCATGTCGAGGTACATCACCCGGCTGTCGACGGTGGTCGAGGTCATCGGGTCGGCGTCGGCAAAGGCCTTGCGGGCTGCGGCGACCTGGCGCTCGCCGATTATCCGGGTGTTCTCGAACTCGTCATCGGTCGGGCCCTTGCCGGGCTTGAGGTGCAGGTTGGGCGACATGTCGCCGGAGTTGGTCTGCGGGAAGGACGCAACGAAGTCGGGGCTGCCGTCCAGGTAGCGGACGCCCGCGATGTCGTGCTCCCAGAAGTACGCCGCGGCGCCCTTGTTGTCGCCCGAGACGAGGTGGTTCTCGTTTGTCAGCGACGCGCCATGGGTGGCGAACCAGTTGATGGCGCCGATGTCCTTGCCGCCCTGAGTGATCCGCAGGGTTCGCATTGACGTATCGATCCCGAGCGGATAGTAGTCCTTGTCGCGTTGCGGATTCCGGTCGAAGGCCACGCGCGACCGGTTGACGCTGGCGTCGGTGAGCTCGCTGCGGCCGTAGGCGATGGAGCCGGGGGCAAGGGTCTTGTGTGCGGCGGTGATCGCCTCGACGATGCCGTTGACCTCGGAGTCGAAGACCTGCTGCTGGAATCCCATGATCGCCAGGTTGTAGGCGTAGTCGTGCGACGCCCCGCCGCAGGCCGCGTGTGAGTGCACGGCGGTCAGCATCACGTTGCGCTCGGTGTACGTGTCGCCGAAGGCATCGTGCAGCCGGCGGAGGACGGCGTCGTGCACGGACTGGAAGATCATGCAGGTGTCGGCGCAGACGAAGACGGCCCGGGAGTCGTCGGCGCCGGCGAATATGTAGGCGCGCGCGCGGGTGCGCTGATGGAGCCCCTCGGTGCGCTGCTCAAAACTCGAATAGCCCATCATGCCGTTCTCGGCGACGGGGCCGGTCACGTCGGACAGGCCGACACCGACGCGGAAGCCGCCCTTGGCGGGCGCGGTTCGCGCGTGTTCGGTGGTGCGCGGCGCGGCTGTGGCGCGGCCGGCGCCGAGGGCGGCCAGCGCCGGAGTGGCAGCGACTCCTGCGAGCACGCTACGTCGACTGATCGAGACCACTGGGATCCTTTCGGGGGAAGCGGGCACCGTGTTGGTCAAGTGTCCAGGCGACAGCTCACACCACGGCGGCCCCGTTGGCAAGGGCTTTCGGCGGAGTTGTCTTCCTCGGTTTTCCGGTGGTGTCAGGTCTCGGTGTCGAGGGGGCGGGCACGGATCATTCGATGGCGGTGTCGCCGAGCGACTCGAGGACGCGCCGGAGCCCGTCGGCGGTCTCGTCGACGATGTCCCGATCAACGTCGGCCAGCAGTCGCGCGTAGTTCGCGAAGTGGTCGACGATCACGGCTCGCCCCAGTTCCTGTCCGCGCTCGGTGAGCCGGATCTTGACGGTGCGCCGGTCGTCGCCGTCCCGTACGCGTTCGACCAGTCCCTTGGCCTCCATCCGGTCGGTGCGGTTGGTGATCGCGCCGGAGGTCACCATCGAGGCCTTGATGAAGGCGCCCGCGGTGAGTGCGTACGGCGGCCCCGATCGCTGCAGGGTGACCAGAACGTCGAACTCGCCTGCCTCGAGGCCATGTTGAGCGGCGGTGGCCTTGGCCGACTTGTCCACCAGCCGCGTCAGTCGCTGGGCTCGCGCGAGCAGTTGGACCGGCCAGAAGTCGTCGACCAGGTCGGGGCGCTCGGTCGCCCACTGGTCGAGGATCGCGTCCACCGCGTCGCTCATGTCGCTCCCTCCAGAATTTATCTCAACATAAAGATACTTGACGCAAAGAGAGCCGTCTGTTTTTATCTCAACGTTAAGAGAATCAAGGTTGAGCGATGTTGGCGGCGATGTCGTGGCAGCCACCCGAAGCGCCCGCCCTCGAACCCAGGAGCCGGTCATGACACAGCTCACCCGCGCACTACCCGACGAGTCCCGCACCGCTGGGCCGCACCAGATCTCAGCGCTCTGGCTTGCGCTGCTGGCGAGTCCGATCGCCGCGAGCGCCAACAGTCCGGTCCTGATCCTTCCGGAGATGGCCGATTCGTTCGGGGTCTCAACGGCGACGGTGACCTGGCTCGTCACCGTCTTCGCCTGGGCGATGGCGGTCGGGACCCCGCTGATGGCCACCCTGCTCCGCCGCCGCGGACCGCGCCTGACGCTCGGGGTGGGTGGCGCCCTGATCGTGGCGGGCACCGCGCTCGTCGCGGTCGCGCCCTGGCTGCCGCTGGCGATGGCAGGCCGCGCGGCTCAGGCGGTCGGGGGCGCGGGGCTGGTGACCGTGGCGATGACCCTCGCGGGCACGGCACGCCGGATGGGGGCGATCACCGCGGGCTTCGGAATCCTCGGGGCGATGGGGCCGCTGGTCGGCTCGCTGATCACGGAGGCGGCATCCTGGCGCGCGGCGCTCGCGATCTCGCTCGTCGCGCTGCTGGCCATTCCGGCGGTGATTCGGCGCCGCCAGGACGCCGTCCCCGAAGCCACCGCGCCGTTCGATGGCCGGGGCGCCGTCCTTCTCGTGTCCGCGGTGTCCGCCCTCGTCCTCGTGCCCCGCTACCCGGCCCCTGCGGTGGCCGCCGCGATCGTGATGGGGGCCGTGCTCGCGGCCCATATCCGCAGGCGCCCCTACGGCTTCGTGCCCACCGCGCTGCTGCGCAGCCCGGTGTTCGTCGGCTCGACCCTTCTCGCGTGCGCAATCGCGACGTCGTATTTCGCGCTGCTGTTCACGATCCCGCAGCTGCTGCGGGATCGGACCGAATGGTCAACGGCCGAAATCGGTGCCGGACAGCTCGTGGCCCTGCTGACCGGCTCCGCGCTGTCACTCGTGCTGGCCGCCGCGGCGGTGCGGATCGGCCGTTCCCGGGTCCTCACCGTGCTGATCATCGCCGCGGTACTGGCGCCGCTCACCGCGGCCATGACCCCGTGGGCGCCGCTGCTCCTGGTGGCGGCAACCCTGGCGGTCTTTGCCACCACCGCCGGTCAGGCCACGCTGGCGGTCTACGCCACCGCTGCCGCGCCGGAGTCCCAGCGCCCCACCACGATCGGTCTGTTCAATCTCTGCTACCAGCTCGGTGGGGCCTTCGGCCCGGCGATCGCGGCCCTGATCGTCCTGGGCTGACCGACGTCGGTTTGTGCCGGTCGGTGGGCCCTTCACACCACCCGCGCGTCTCCGAAGGTCATCTTCAGATCGGGAATCGACGAGGTGAACAGTGCGCGGCGCGGCAGGCCGAGCGAGCGCAGCTCGTCGGCGATGGGATGGGTGCCCAACGTCAGGTCCGCACCACCGAGCCGGGAGCGGACGCCGGATGGGTTCATGTCCCACTGGGTGTGCCTGGTGACTCCGTCGAGATGCGAATAGGCCTCCACCGCGGCGCCCGCTCCCGAGCCGGGTACTGCGAGGCCCGGTTTGATGCGCAGCTCGGCGATGAGCTTGCCGTCCTGGCTGACCGACGCCCGCTTGGCCGGGCTCGCGTGATCGGCATCGAACTCCGCCAGCATCTTGGGGAATCCCCAGATCCCGCGACCGGCGGCCATCGTGAACTCGCCGTCGACGGGCAGCTGATGGATCAGCGCGCCCGCCTTGCCCGTCGCCAGTGACCTGAGGTCCGAGACGACGGAGGTCTTGCCGGTGTCGCGATGGTTGCGGACCATGAAGCAGACACCGAACTCGTTGTAGGGACCCAGGTCTCCGTCCACGTAGTCGACGAACACCAGCACGCACAGTCCGCGACCGGGGCGATAGCGGAGGATCTCCAGCCCGGTGTGCTCGATCAGCGCCTGGGCGGGGGCGGTCGGGACCGAGTACATGGCCATGAACGCCGTCGCCTGCCGGATCTGCACCGGCATCTCGACGCGCTTGCCGAGGACCTCATGGGAGGTGGCGCGGGGGGAGGTCACTGCGTCACCACGCCGCGCAGGCCGTCGACGCCGTAGACCTGCTCGAGCATCGAGCTGAAATCGGGTCCGCGGCGCAGCATCTGGCCGCCGTCGACGTTGATGATCTGGCCGGTGATCCAGGTGGACTCGTCGCCGAGCAGGAACCGGGCCAGCGCCGCGATGTCCTCCGGTTCGCCGATGCGGGGCAGGGGAGTACACGCCTGGTAGTCCTCGAGCAGCGGCCCGCCCTCGGTGATGAGGGCGACCAGATCGGTGCGGGTGAGTCCGGGCCGGATGCAGTTCACCCTGACGTTGCTGGCACCCAGCTCGTCGGCGCCGAGCTGGACGAGATGGTCGACGCCGGACTTCGAGACGCCGTACGCGCCGAACCAGCGGTGGGTGTTGCTGCTCGCGATGGAGGAGATCGCGACGAACGATCCGCCCCCGCCGCGGACCAGCTCGCGGGCGGAGTGCTTGAGCGTGAGCATCGTGCCGGTGATGTTGAGTTCCACGGTGCGGCGCCAGGCATCGACATCGATCTGGGTCACCGGGGCGATGGTCTCGTTGCCGCCCGCGCAGGCCACCACCCCGTCGAGGCGACCGGTCACCGCCGCGGCGGCCGCGACCGCGTCGACAACCGCGTCCTCGTCGGTGACATCGGCGGCGTGATGGGTGATCGATCCGTCGTGCGCGGGCGTGACCGACGCGGCCGCCTTGATCAGCTTCTCCTCGGTGCGTCCGCAGATGGTCACGTGGGCGCCGGAACCGGCCAGCAGGGAGGCGACGCCGAGGCCGATTCCGCTGCCGCCTCCCGTCACCAGGATCGACTTGCCCCGCACAGCGCCCGTGCCGTTCGCGTCCACCGCGACTCCCTCCGTTGTGCAACCTGTTCTACCACCGCCACGGCGATTTGGATATGCGATCCCGCAGGCAGGAATAGGCTCGATTCACCCGGTGCGAGCAGGTTCGGAGAACGGCTGAGCGAGGGAGTGGATGGCATGCGACCCGACATCGAACTGGTGGATGGACGGTTCTATGCGGGTGATCGCGGCGACCCGCGGGAGGCCTACGCCTGGATGCGCGCCAACGAGCCGGTGTTCCGGGACCGAGACGGCACACCGGGCGCCGCGAGCTATGCCGCGGTGATCGACGCCGAGCGGGACGCGGGCCTGTTCTCCAACGCCGGGGGGATTCGGCCGGAGGTGGGGCCGCTGCCGCACATGATCGACATGGACGACCCCGAGCATCTGCACCGGCGCAAGCTGGTCAACGCCGGCTTCACCCGGAAGCAGGTCGAGGCCAAGATCGGCGGCATCGGACGGATCTGCGACGAGCTGATCGACGCGGTGATCGACAGGGGCGAGTGCGATTTCGTCCGGGATCTCGCCGCGCCGCTGCCGATGGCGGTGATCGGCGACATGCTCGGCGTCAGGCCCAAGGAACGGGAGATGTTCCTGCGGTGGAGCGACGACCTGGTGGAGGCCCAGGGCAGCAATGCCTCCGAGGAGATGCTGTCGAAGATGATGGCGGCGTACGTGTCCTTCGTCGAGTTCACCATGCGCACGATCGAACAGCGCCGCCGCGAACCGACAGAGGACCTGACCAGCGTGCTGGTGCACGCCGAGATCGACGGCCGCCGGCTCACGGACGAGGACATCGTGGCCGAGACCCTGCTGATCCTGGTCGGCGGTGACGAGACCACCCGTCACGTGCTCAGCGGCGGCATGGAGCAGCTGATGCGCCACACCGAGCAGCGGGACCAGCTCGTCGCCGACCGATCTCTGATCCCGCAGGCGCTCGAGGAGATGGTGCGCTGGGTGTCACCGGTGAAGAACATGTGCCGCACAGTGACCCGCGACGTGGAGTTCCACGGCACGCGGCTGCGCGCGGGCGAGAAGATGCTGCTGCTGTTCGAGTCCGCGAACTTCGACGAGTCGGTGTTCGAGAATCCGGCGCGGTTCGAGGCTTCCCGGAATCCGAATCCTCACGTGGCCTTCGGTTTCGGGTCCCACTTCTGCCTGGGCAACCAGCTGGCCCGACTCGAGGGCAGGCTGATGTTCGAGCGGTTGCTCGAGCGGATCCCGAACATGGAACTGGCGAGCGACCTGCCGCTACCGCGCCGGCCGGCGAACTTCGTGACCGGCCTCGAGAAGATGCCGGTCCGCTGGTAGTCGGCGTTCGATGAGCCGGTCCCGGGTCAGGAGCTCGCCGCCGGGGGAGTGGCCCACATGTGCGAGAGGAACTGGAAGCTCGGGACGTCGTCGAGGGAGATGATCGACTCGTAGATCCGCTCGTACGAGGTCTCCGCGATCCGCCAGCGCCCGTCGTCGTCACGGTGATACCGGTCGGTGTAGTAGCCGGCGCCGCGGATCAGCCTGTTGGCGGCGGGCACGATCACCGTGTCCTCGAAGTTCCACGAGCCGGAGGCGTCCGATCCGTCGACCGAGATCTCCGGATGGTTGGCGATGTGCACTGTCGTGATCGCCGGACCGAGCGCTTCGCGCATGAACCCGGCGACGGCGTCACGGCCATGGAAGACGAGCGGTTCGGCGAGCGCGTGCGTGCCGTAGTGCGCGACGATGCCCTCGGAGAGGGTGTCCGCGAACTCGTCCCACCGCTTCAGGTCCAGCGCGCGGAAATACCGGTACTTGAGCTGCCGGAGGTCCTCGAGCGAGCTGAGGTCTTCGAGCGATCGGGGCGCCATGCGCGGAGCTTCTCACAGTCGATCCCGCGAGGTTCGGAATTCGGACGATATCGTCCCGACATGCAGAAGGCCGGCCCGGGGAATCCGGGCCGGCCTTCGAGCTCACTGCTTGGGATCAGGCGGGCAGGCCCGCGGCCGACTCCAGCGACTTCAGGTACCCGCGCGGCTGGCCGAAGAGCTGGGCGCTGCCGTGTGCGCGCTTGAAGTACAGCTGGGCGTCGTGCTCCCAGGTGATCGCGATGCCGCCGTGCAGCTGGATGCTGTCCGCAGCGACCGACTGCAGGGCCTCCGAGCAGTACACCTTGGCAACCGCGGCATCCGTTGCCGCGGTCGGTGCGCCGTCGACGAGCGAGCGGACCGCGCCGTAGGACGCCGAACGGGCCGTCTCCACGAGGAAGTACAGGTCCGCCATCCGGTGCTTGAGGGCCTGGAAGCTGCCGATCGGACGACCGAACTGCACGCGGGACTTGCTGTACTCGACGGTGAGGTCGAGCGACTGCGCGGCCGCACCGATCTGCTCGGCGGACAGTGCGACGCAGGCGATCTCGCGCACCCGCTCCAGGGCCGCCGAGCCGTCTGCGGTGAGCAGACGAGCAGAGGCGCCGTCGAACTCCACGACCGACAGGGTCCGGGTCGGGTCCATCGTCGGCAGCCTGCGGCGGCTGACCGACTCCTGTGCGGGATCGACCTCGAACAGCGCCACGGCGCCGTCGATCGCGGCGGCGACGACGAGCACGTCCGCGTACGAGCCGTCCAGCACGAAGTGGCTCGCGCCGGCGAGCGAGTACCCGTCACCGGTCGCCGTGGCCACCACGTCGACCGACTCGGTGTCCCAGCTGCCGTCGGCGCCGGTCCAGCACAGCGCCGCGACGGCGGTGCCCTCCGCGATCCCGGGCAGCAGTCGCTCGCAGGCCTCGGTGTCGCCGCTGGCCAGGATCGCCTGCGCGCCGAGCACCACCGAACCGAGCATCGGTGTCGGGGCGAGCGTGCGGCCGAGTTCCTCGAGCACCAGGTGCGTCTCGACCGCCGACGCGCCGATGCCGCCGAACTCCTCGGGGATCGCGAGCGCGGCGACGCCGACCTGCTGGCAGAGCATCTCCCACAGCGCGGTGTCGTAGCCCTGCTCGGTCTCCGTGGCGCGGCGGACCGCACCGGGATCGGAGTGCTTGGCGAGCAGCGCCCGCACGGTCTTGCGGAGCTCGAGCTGCTCCTCGTCGAATGCGCCTACCGCCGCCACCTGGCTCACAGCGCCTCCATCACTCGGGCGCGGTGCACCGACGGGGTGCCCCACGCGGTCAGCAGTGCCCGGGTCTTGGTCAGCCACAGGGACAGGTCGTGTTCCTGGGTGTACCCGATGGCGCCGTGCACCTGCAGTGCGATCCGCGATGCGCGGTACGCGGCGTCGCCACACGCGACCTTGGCCGCGGAGATGTCGCGCCGGGCGTCGGCCGAGCCGTCCCGAACCGACAGTGCGGCGCCGTGCAGCAGCGGGCGCGCCATCTCGAGGCCGATCGCGACGTTCGCCAGGTGGTGCTTGATCGACTGCTGGCTGCCGATGGCCTTGCCGAACTGCTTGCGCTGCTTGGCGTATTCGGTGCTGATCTCGAGCATGGTGCGGCCGAGTCCGAGCAGCTGGGCGGCGGTGGCGAGCGCGCCCATGTCGAAGGCGCGCTCGGTATCCGCGTTGCCGAGCGTCTCGGCGGCGGTGACGGAGAACAGCTTCCTGGCCTGGTCGACGGACCCGTGCTGCTCGCCGACGGTGGCGGTGGACACCGAGTCTCCCTGCGCGAGCAGGGTCAGCTCGACGGCGTTCGCGTCGACGGCGAACGGCACCCGCGGCGGGGCCGCGACGGTGGCCAGCGCGCCCTCGGCGAGCGCGGACAGCCGGTCCGGCGCCGCGCCCGCGAGCAGTACCGGTGCGACGGCGATGGTCTCGGCGACCGGACCCGGCACAGCGTGCCTGCCCAGCTGCTCGACCGCGACGACCAGGTCGATGGCGTCCGCGCCGAGGCCGTCGTGCGCCTCGTCGATGATCAGGCCGTTGACGCCGGTCTCGGCCAGGCGCTGCCACACCTTGAGGCCGGGCGCGGTGTCACCCGCGTTCCATGACCGGATCACGGCGGGCATGTCGGACTTGGCGAGCAGCGAGTCGATGCTGTCCGCGAAGTCGGTGTGGGAGGAGTCGAGTGCGAATCTCATCGGTCCGCCTTAGGTAGGCCGAGCAGCCGCTCGGCGATGACATTCTTCTGGATCTCGTTGGTGCCGGCGTAGATCGGACCGGAGAGGGAGAACAGGTAGCCGTCCGTCCACGCGGTGTCGGCGAGCTCGGCCTCGGGGCCGAGCAGGTCGAGCGCGGTCTCGTGGGTGGCCACGTCCCACTCGGACCAGAACACCTTGTTGATGGAGGACTCGGCGCCGAGCTGGCCGCCGTTAGCGAGCCGGGTGACGGTGCCCCACGTGCTCAGCTCGTAGGCGCGCGACCCGATCCACGCGTCGACGACGCGGTCGCGCAGCGCGGTGTCCGACTGCTCGCCGTTCGCCTTCCACAGCTGCACGAGCCGGTCGGTGGCGGCGAGGAAGCGGCCGGGGGAGCGCAGCGACAGGCCACGCTCGTTGCTCGCGGTGCTCATCGCGACCCGCCAGCCCTCGTTCACGGTGCCGATCACGCCGGACTCCGCGGGGTTCGCCGGGTCGTCGGGCACGAAGACGTCCTCGAGGAACACCTCGGCGAAGCCGGGCAGGCCGTCGAGCTGGTCGATCGGACGGACGGTGACGCCCTTCGACCGCAGGTCGAACATGTAGTATGTGATGCCCTTGTGGCGCTGGGCCTCCGGGTCGGACCGGAACAGGCCGAATCCCCAGTCCGCGAACGCGGCGCGGGAGCTCCAGGTCTTCTGACCGTTGAGCAGCCAGCCGCCGTCGACCTTGGTGGCGGTGGCGCGCAGGCTGGCCAGGTCGGAGCCGGACTCGGGCTCGGACCAGGCCTGGGCCCAGATGTCGTCGGCGCGGGCCATCCGCGGCATGATCCGCGCCAGCTGCTCGGGCTTGGCATGCTCGAAGAGCGTGGGTGCCAGCAGGAAGATGCCGTTCTGGGAGACCCGACCGGGCGCGCCGGAGCGGTAGTACTCCTCCTCGAAGATGACCCACTGCTCGAGGGTGGCGTCGCGGCCGCCGTACTCGGCCGGCCAGGACACCACCGACAGGCGCGCGTCCGCGAGGGTGCGCTCCCACTGCCGGTGTGCCTCGAAGCCCTCCGCCGTGTCCATGTGCGGCAGCGGCTCGGCGGGGACGTTCGCCTTGAGGAACGCGCGCACTTCGTCGCGGAATGCGACTGTGGCGTCGTCGAATTCGAGATCCACTATTCTTCTCCAGCCTTCTTCATCGCCGCGGCTGCGCCGCGCTTCATTGCTGTGGCGTCCATGCCGCCGAGGGGGCCCAAGCCGACCTCGGCATTGTGTGCGTGCGCGAAATGGTGCAGCCCGAACACGGAATCCATGCCCGCGCGGATACCCATCAGGTCCTCGCACTGGTTGACTGCCCTCTTGGTCAGGGCCAGGCCGAACTGCGGCATCGCGGCGATCTTGTCCGCCATCTCGATCGCGGTCGCCTCGAGGTCGGCGCGGGGGACCACCCGGCTGACCATGCCCCACTCGTACGCCCGCTGGGCGGAGAAGCGGTCGCCGGTGTAGAGGATCTCCTTCGCGCCGCGGGTGCCGAGCACCCACGGGTGTGCGAAGTACTCGACGCCGGGAATGCCCATCCGGACAACGGGATCGGCGAAGAAGGCGTCGTCGGAGGCGACGATCAGGTCGCAGACCCAGGACAGCATCAGCCCGCCGGCGATGCAGGCGCCCTGGACCATCGCAATGGTCGGCTTCGGCAGCTCGCGCCACCGACGGCACATCCCGAGGTAGACCTCCATCTCGCGGGCGTACCGCTGGTCACCGCCGGGCTTGTCCACGTGGTCCCACCACATGACGGCCTTGTTGTCGTAGGACACGTGGTGGTCGCGGCCGGGCGTGCCGATGTCATGGCCTGCGCTGAAGTGATCGCCGTTGCCCGCCAGCACGATCGCGCCCACCTCGGGGTCCTCGACGGCACGCAGGAAGGCGGCGTCGAGGGCGTAGGTCATCACCGAGTTCTGGGCGTTGCGGTAGCCGGGGCGGTTCATGGTCACGATCGCGACCCGTCCGCGCACCTCATAGGTGACGACGTCACCCTCGTCGGGCACACTCACGACTTGCCCTCCCGGAGATCGTTCTTGAGGACCTTGCCGGACGGGTTGCGCGGGAGCGATCCGACGACGAGGACCGAGCGCGGGATCTTGAAGTTGGCCAGGTGCTCCTTGCAGAACGCGAGCACGTCCTCGGCGGTGATGGTGCGGCCGGGCTTGGCGACGACATAGGCGCGGCCGACCTCGCCCATCCGCTCGTCCGGCACCCCGATGACGGCCGACTCGGCGAGCGCGTCGATCCGGGCGAGGGTGTTCTCGATCTCGGCGGGATAGACGTTGAAGCCGCCCGAGATGTACATGTCCTTGAGCCGGTCGGTGATGTCGATGTAGCCGCGCTCGTCCATGACGCCGACATCGCCGGTGTGCAGCCAGCCGTCCTTGTCGATGGTCGCCGCGGTGGCCTCCGCGTCGTCGAGGTATCCCAGCATGATGTTGTCGCCGCGGACCAGGATCTCGCCGTGGTCGCCGATCCGGACCTCCATGCCGGGCACGGCCCGACCGGAGGTGGTCGAGACGGTGACCGGGTCGTCGTCGGTGCGGCACATGGTCACCACGACGGCCTCGGTCTGGCCGTACGCGGTGAGTACCGCGTCGTAGCTCAGCTCGGACTGGAGCCGCTCGACCAGGGTGACGGGAACGGCCGCGGCGCCTGTGATGGCGACGCGCAGGCTCGACAGGTCGTAGTCGTCGCGGGTGGGGAAGTCGAGGATCGACTGATGGATCGTCGGGGCGCCGGGGAGGATGCTGATCTTCTCCTCGGCGATCTTCGCCATGACCTTGGGGACGTCGAAGATCGCCATCGGGACGATGGTCGCGCCGTTGAGGATGCAGACCAGGAAGCCCGCCTTGTACCCAAAGGTGTGGAAGAACGGGTTGATGATCAGGTAGCGGTCTGCCGCCGTCACCTCCGCGCATTCGCCCCAGGCCCGCGCGACGCCGATCGTCTGCCGGTGCGCGGTCATCACGCCCTTGCTCTTGCCGGTGGTCCCGGAGGTGAACAGGATGTCCGCGAGGTCGTCGGGGCCGACAGCCTGCGCGCGGGCGTCCGCCTGCTCGGCAGGGACCGTTTCGGCGAGCGCGTCGAGCTCGCTCCAGTCGATCACGCCCTCGATCGGGTCCGCGGCGTCGAACGGGATCCGGATCACGGTGTGCAGGCCGTCGAGGTCGCCAGGAGCCGCGGCCTTGGCCAGTTCGGCGAAGCGGTCGGTGCCGAGGAAGGGGCCGACCACGAAGAGGCCCGCGGCCTTGGTCCGGACGATGAGGTCGAGCGTCTCGCTGCCGGTGTAGCGGGTGTTGATCGGGACGACCACGGCGCCCGCGTAGTGCGCGGCGAGTGCGGCGATCACCCAGTGGTGGGTGTTCGGCGACCAGATCGCGATCCGATCGCCGGGCTCGATGCCGCGGGCGATCAGTGCCCTTGCCGTGGTCCGGACGCGGTCGAGGAGGTCCGCGTAGCTGATCCGGACCTCGCCGTCGGCGATGGCCTCGGCATCCCCGAACTCGCGAGCCGCCCTCGCGAGGGCCGCGGGGGTGGTATTCACATCACTGGTCACTGGACTCCTCTACAAAGCAAGTGCTTGGTAGGTTATCCTACCGGGGTGGATGTAAGCCAGGGGCTGGGGACAGCCAAAGACGACGAGCAGTTCGCCGCGACCGTCCGTGAGTGGTTGGCCGACAATCTCACCGGTGAGTTCGCCGGTCTGCGTGGGCTCGGCGGACCCGGACGTGAGCACGAGGCCTTCGAGGAGCGACTCGCGTGGGACCGCCATCTGGCGGCCGCCGGGTGGACCTGCCTGGGCTGGCCGACCGAGTACGGCGGCAAGGGCGCGACGCTGAGCCAGCAGGTGATCTTCCATGAGGAGTACGCACGCTCGGGCGCACCCGCGCGGGTGAGCCACCTCGGTGAGGAGCTGCTCGGGCCGACGCTGATCGCGTTCGGTACCGAGGAGCAGAAGCGGCGCTTCTTGCCCGGCATCAACACGGTCTCCGAACTGTGGTGCCAGGGCTACTCCGAGCCGGGCGCGGGCTCCGACCTCGCGGCGGTCTCCACCTCGGCGCGCCTCGACGGCGACCAGTGGCGGATCAACGGGCAGAAGGTGTGGACGTCGCTCGCGCACGTCGCGCAGTGGTGCTTCGTGGTCGCGCGGACCGAGCCAGGCTCGCAGCGCCACAAGGGCCTGTCCTACCTCCTTGTGCCGATGGACCAGCCGGGCATAGAGGTGCGGCCGATCCTGCAGCTCACCGGCACCTCTGAGTTCAATGAGGTGTTCTTCGACGACGCCCGCACCGACGCCGACCTGGTGGTCGGCGAGGTCGGCCAGGGCTGGTCGGTCGCGATGGGCACCCTCACCTTCGAGCGCGGCATCTCCACGCTCGGCCAGCAGGTCGGCTTCGCCAAGGAACTGTCGGAGATCGTCGAGCTCGCCGAGCGCAACGGCGCGGCGTCCGACCCCGTCATCAAGGACAAGCTCACCCGCGCCTGGATGGGCCTGCAGGTGATGCGCGCGCACGCCATGCGCACCCTGTCCGCGGTCGACGCCAGCGCACAGGGCGGCGAGGCCTCGGTGGCCAAGCTGTTGTGGGCCAACTGGCACCGCGGTCTCGGTGAGCTCGCGATGGAGGTCGCAGGCGCGGACTCGCTGCTGGCGGGCAACGGGCCGTTCGGCGCGGACGCCGACCTGAGCGACCAGCAGCGGCTGTTCCTGTTCAGCCGGGCCGACACCATCTACGGCGGCTCGAACGAAATCCAACGAAACATCATCGCCGAGCGGGTGCTCGGACTTCCCCGAGAGGCTCGACCGTGACCACTTCCCTCAAGTCCCCCCTGGCAGTCGCCCCCGCCGAGATCGAGGGCCACAACCTGCTCAAGGGCAAGAAGGTCGTCGTGACCGCCGCCGCAGGCACCGGGATCGGCTTCGCCACCGCGCGCCGGGCGCTGCTCGAGGGCGCCGACGTGCTGGTCTCGGACTTCCACGAGCGTCGCCTCGGCGAGACCGTGGAGAAGCTGTCGGCCGAGTTCGGTGGCCAGCAGGTCGAGTCGTTCGTCTGCGACGTCTCGAGCACCGAGCAGGTCGACGCACTGATCGCCGGCTCCGCCGAGAAGCTCGGCCGCATCGACGTCCTGGTCAACAACGCGGGCCTCGGCGGCGAGACGCCGGTCGTGGATATGACCGACGAGCAGTGGGATCGCGTCCTCGACATCACGCTGACGAGCACCTTCCGCGCCACCCGCGCGGCGCTGCGCTACTTCAAGTCGGTCGAGCACAACGGCGTCCTGGTCAACAACGCCTCCGTGCTCGGCTGGCGCGCGCAGCACTCGCAGGCGCACTACGCCGCGGCCAAGGCAGGCGTCATGGCGCTGACCCGCTGCAGCGCGATCGAGGCCGCCGAGTACGGCGTCCGCATCAACGCCGTCGCGCCGTCCATCGCCCGCCACGCGTTCCTGGCGAAGGTGACCAGCGAGGAACTGCTCGACAAGCTGGCCGAGGGTGAGGCCTTCGGTCGCGCTGCCGAGGTGTGGGAGATCGCCGCGACCATCGCGATGCTCGCCAGCGACTACACGACGTACCTCACCGGCGAGATCATCTCCATCTCCAGCCAGCGCGCCTAGGCGGCTCCGCCGCCCGTGCGTGGTTGACGAGTGTCAGGACTCGTCAAC
>NZ_JBSGTR010000089.1:0-15560 GCF_053607505.1 Rhodococcus sp. NPDC055112 | reverse complement strand
TCTCGGCCAACCCGAGGCCCGGCGCGGCCATTTGCGCGTATTCCCGGGCCCGCGGGGGGGGGCCCCGGTTCGCCCCCCCCGCCGCCGGCTTGGACGCCGCGGGGGGCCCCCGCGTCTGCGGGTCGGACACGCGACCCTGCGAGGTCAGCCCGCCCGGATGACGAAGGTGTCGTTGACGAAGCGCTCGGCGCGACCGGAGAAGGCGATACCGTTCGCGCTGTTCCCGCCGAGAATCCGGTGCACCGCCGTGCCCTCCGGCGCAGTCACGGTCCCTACGCCCGCCGCGGGGCGGTCGATCGTCATGTTCGCGTTCGTGGTGACCACGTAGTGGCCCTGCGCATCCCGCGTCCACAACTTGTACACGACTCCCGGGTTCGGTACCCGCACCTCGTCGGGAAGCAGTGACGGCGTCAACTCTGCCGTGGCCGCGGTCGGCGCGAGTTCACCGCCTGCAGTCGCCGAGGCAAGCCTGCCGAGCTGATCGGGCACGCCGAGGTCGAGGGTGATGTCCACGAGCTCGCTGCGATAGCCGAGCCCCGACTTGAACTCGGACAGCAACTCGTTCGTGTCCAACTGCGAGATCATGTAGATGTTCTCGGCGACGGCCTCACCCAGGCGCGGCGACGCGATCGGCCGCGGTGGCTCGACCGACAGCGCGGCTTCGGACAGATGGAATCGGCCGATCTCGGTTCCGTTCACGTCTGCACCCGCGCAGGTCGAGGTCTCGACCAGCATCGTGGGCATCGCGGCGAGGGCGAACCCGGCCGGGAGCACCGCCCGTGCCCTCTCGGCCTGCCCCGGGTCGAGCGGGATCGTGACACCCAGGTTGGCACACGACCGTGCCTCCACGACCCCGACATGCGTCGCACCCGCTGCGGCCGGATCGGCAGCGGCGGGTGCGACGAGGATCAGGGGAAGGGCGAGCGCACCCATCGCACTCCGTGCCAACGCCTGTCGTCCACGGGACACGTGCACCGCGTTCCGCCTCTCTGTCATGAGAACCCTGAGGCCAGAAGTCCTCGGTGGTTGCAGTCGAAAACGACTGAAGGGCACCTCCCCTCAGAGGTGCCCTTCAGTCTTGTTCAGTGGTGCCCTACAGCCAGGTGTCCTCGGTCGTCGCGGTGAGGAACGCCTCGAGGTCGTCGCGCCAGGGCGCGGGGACCGTCTTATCCGGCTCAATGCCGGTGTACTGCCCACGGTAGAACAGCAGTGGACGCTCGGTCTTGATCTCACTCATCGAGTGCACCCGACCGAACACCACGAAGTGGTCGCCGCCGTCGTGCACGGTCTCCACCGTGCAGTCGATGTGTGCGAGCGACCTGTCGATGATCGGAGACCCGAGAGGCGACGCCTCCCAGCCGATTCCGGCGAACTTGTCCGGTTCGCGAGATCCGAACCGGGCACACACCGCCTGCTGCTCCTCCGCGAGCACATTGACGCAGAACTTGCCGCTGCGCTCGATCGCCGCCCAGGACCGCGACGCCTTGGTCGGGCAGAACAGCACCAGCGGCGGATCCAGCGACAGCGCCGCGAACGACTGGCACGCGAAGCCGACCGGCTCGCCGTCGTCGATCGTCGTGATGATCGTGACGCCGGTGCAGAACTGACCGAGCACGGTACGGAACTGACGCGGATCGATCTCCGCGCCAGTCGTCGACTCCTGAGGCGCCGTCACTACTTCATTCCCACCGTGAAGTCGTGACCCCACAGGCTCACCGCGGTGCTCTCCCGAGCGATCCAGCTTTCATCCTCGACTTCGAGCCCCTCGCAACCGAATTCGATGTCAAAGCCACCCGGCGTCTTCATGTAGAACGAGAGCATCAGGTCGTTGACGTGCCTGCCGAGGCTGGCCGACATCTTGACCTTCTTGCGCTGCGCGCGATCCAGGCAGAGTCCGACGTCGTCGGAGTTCTCCACCTCGACCATCAGATGCACGATGCCGGTCGGGTTCGGCAGCGGCAGGAACGCCAGGCTGTGGTGGCGCGGGTTGCAGCCGAGGAACCGGAGCCAGGCCGGATCGCCGTCTGCGGGCCGCCCGACCATCTGCGGAGGCAGACGCATCGAGTCGCGCAGCTTGAACCCGAGCACGTCGCGGTAGAACCGCAGCGAGGCCTCGTCGTCGTCCGTGGTGAGCACGACGTGTCCGAGTCCCTGCTCGCCGGTGACGAACTTGTGCCCGTACGGGCTCACGATCCGGCGGTGCTCGAGCGCCGCGCCGTGGAAGGCCTCGAGCGTGTTGCCCGAGGTGTCCTCGAAGACGATCAGCTCGGCGACCCGACGGTCCGCGATCTGGTCGGCGGTGCCCTCCTTGAACGGCACGCCGGCCTCGGCCAGGCTGTCCCGGATCTCCTGCAGCTCGGCCGCGTTGGCCGTCTCCCAGCCGGAGACCATCAGGCGGTCACGCTCACCCGGCACGATCACCAGGCGGGCCGGGAAGTCGTCCATGCGGAGGTAGAGGGCGTCGGGATTGGTGCCCTTGCCCTCGATCATGCCGAGGACCTTGAGTCCGTACTCGCGCCAGGCCGCCATGTCGGTGGCCTCGATGCGCATGTACGCGAGCGAACGAATACCCATCAGTTACCTCCGTCGAGAAGGAAATCACTTGCCAGACGGTTGAACTCGTCGAACTTCTCGAGCTGCGCCCAGTGGCCGCAGCCACCGAACACGTGCAGCTGCACGCGCGGGATCATCTTCGTCGCCACCAGAGCGCCGTCGATGGGGTTCACCCGGTCCTCGCGGCCCCAGATCAGCAGCACCCGCTGGCGCAGCTTGTGCGCGTCGCGCCAGAGCATGCCCTTCTCGAAATCGGCGCTGGCGAAGGACTTGCCCATCGCCTTCGCGGCCGCCAGCGACTCCGGGGTGCTCGCCGCGGCGAACCGCTCCTCGACCAGCTCGGGGGTGATGAGCGACTGGTCGAACACCATGATCCGAAGGAAGGCCTCGAGGTTTTCCTTCGTCGGCTGGAAGCTGAACTTGCCGAGGTTCTTCACGCCCTCGGTCGGGTCCGGCGCGAACAGGTTGACGCTCAGCCCGCCGGGGCCCATCAGCACCAGCCGGCCCGCGCGGTCCGGGAAGTCGAGCGCGAAGCGCACGGCCGCGCCGCCGCCGAGCGAGTTGCCCAGCAGGTGCACCCGCCCGGTGATCTCGAGGGTGTCGAGCAGGTCCTTGAGCGCGGAGGAGCTGTGCACGAAGTACTGCGGGTGCTCGGTCGGCTTGTCCGAGAGCCCGTAGCCGGGCTGGTCCACCGCGAGCACGTGGAACTTCTCGGCCAGCACGGGGATGTTCTTGGAGAAGTTCGACCAGGAGGAGGCGCCGGGTCCGCCGCCGTGCAGCAGCACGATCGTCGGGCCGTTGCCGACGCCTGCCTCGTGGTAGTGCAGCTTGAGGTCCGGACGGACCTGGGCGAACTTCGAGGTCGACTCGTAGGTGATCTCGGCCTGTTCTGTCGTCGTCACGATGCCCCGCCTCAGACCATCGTGTCGGTGAGCGGCAGACCGAACTCGGCACCACCGAACATGACGTAGGCGCGCTCGGCATCGTTGGCGGCATGCACGCGACCTGCGTGCGCGTCACGCCAGAAGCGCTGGATCGGAGTGCCGTTCGCGAGAGCGGTTGCACCGGAGTTCTCGAAGAGCAGGTCGATCGACGCGATGGCACGGCCGGTGGCACGCACCTGGTCGCGGCGGGCCCGCAGGCGCAGCTCGATCGGCACCTCTTCGCCTGCCAGCAGCAGCGCGTACTCGTCGGCGACGTTCCCGGAGAGCTGGCGCCAGGCGGCATCGATGTCGCTGGAGGCCTCGGCGATCCGGACCTTGGCGAACGGGTCGTCCTTGGCCTTCTCACCGGCGTAGGCCGCGCGGACGCGCTTGCCCTGGTGCTCGACGTGGGCGTCGTAGGCGCCGTACGCCATGCCGACGATCGGGGTCGAGATGGTGGTGGGGTGGATGGTGCCCCACGGCATCTTGTAGACCGGCGCGGTGTTCTGCGCGAGGCCAGGCGCGGTGAGATCGCTCATCGCCTTGAAGCTGAGGAAGCGGTGCCGCGGCACGAACACGTCCTTGACGACGATCGTGTTGCTGCCGGTGCCGCGCAGGCCGACCACGTTCCACACGTCGTCGATCTGGTAGTCCTCGCGGGGGATCAGGAAGCTGCCGAAGTCGACCGGGCGGCCGTCCTTGATCACCGGTCCGCCGACGACGACCCAGCTGGCGTGGTCACAGCCCGAGGACCATGCCCACGCGCCGTTGACCTTGTAGCCACCGTCGACGACCTCGCCCGCACCCATCGGCGCGTACGACGAGGAGATCCGCACGTCGGAGTCCTGGCCCCACACGTCCTCCTGCGCCTGCTGATCGAACAGCGCGAGGTGCCAGTTGTGGACGCCGATGATGCCGGAGACCCAGCCGGTGGACCCACACGCGCTCGCGATGTTGCGAACAGCGGTGTAGAAGGTGACGGGATCAGCCTCGAAGCCGCCCCACTGCGCCGGCTGCAGGAGTCGGAAGAAGCCGGCCTCCTGGAGCCCCTTGATCGAGTCGTCGGGAATGCGACGCAGATCCTCGGTCTCCTGTGCGCGCTCGCGCAGGGTCGGCAGAAGCTCGTTCAGCTTCTCGATCACCGCGCGGCTGTCGTGCTCACCCACTGGTACTCCCTCATGTGTCGTGCGTCTCGGTGCTTCACTTTCACCTGAGACTAGAACACGTTCCCATTCGTGTCGAGCAGAATGGGTTCCACTGGGACGAAAGTCCCTGACTGCGACTACTAGCGCCAATATCTAGCAAAACTGGCACAAGTTCTATAACGTGTTCTAGTACAAGAACGAAGGGATGTGAGGGGCAAAGATGACGCAGAGTAGCGGCGCATCCGGCAAGGGCATTCGCGAGATCGACGTGGGAGCCAACCCGACGCGATTCGCCCGCGGGTGGCATTGCATCGGCCTGGAGAGCGAGTTCCTGGACGGCAAGCCGCACGCGGTCGAGGCGTTCGGCACCAAGCTCGTCGTCTTTGCCGACAGCCAGAACAAGCTGCAGGTGCTCGACGCGTACTGCCGGCACATGGGCGGCGACCTGAGCGAGGGCACCATCAAGGGTGACTCCGTCGCCTGCCCGTTCCACGACTGGCGCTGGGGCGGCAACGGCAAGTGCACGGGCATCCCCTACGCCCGCCGCGTCCCGCCGTTGGCACGTACCCGCAAGTGGATCACGCTGCAGGAGAACAAGCAGCTGTTCATCTGGAACGACCCCGAGGGCAACCCGCCTCCCGAGGGCGTGACGATCCCGCACCTGCCCGAGGTGTTCACCGACGAGTGGACCGACTGGCGCTGGAACCGGATCCTCGTCGAGGGATCGAACTGCCGCGAGATCGTCGACAACGTGGTGGACATGGCGCACTTCTTCTACGTGCACTTCGGGTTCCCGAAGTACTTCAAGAACGTCTTCGAGGGCCACGTCGCGACCCAGTACCTGCAGAACCACGGCCGTCCGGACGTGCAGAGCATGGGTACCCAGTACGGCGAGTCGGTGCTGGACTCCGAGGCCTCGTACTTCGGCCCGTCGTACATGATCAACTGGCTGCACAACGACTACAGCGGGTACAAGGCAGAGAGCGTCCTGATCAACTGCCACTACCCGGTCACGCAGGACTCGTTCGTGCTGATGTACGGCGTGAGTGTGCAGAAGCCCAAGGGCCTGGACGACGCCACCACCGAGAAGATCTCACGCAAGTTCACCGAGGGCGTGACGATGGGCTTCGAGCAGGACGTCGCGATCTGGAGGAGCAAGAGCAAGATCGACAACCCGCTGCTCTGCGAGGAGGACGGGCCTGTTTACCAGCTCCGCCGCTGGTACGAGCAGTTCTATGTCGATGTCGCCGACGTCGAGGACAAGATGACGCAGCGCTTCGAATTCGAGATCGACACCACCAAGGCCGTGGAGGCCTGGCAGCGTGAGGTCGACGAGAACCTGGCCCGTCAGGCCGAGGAGAAGGCCGCGGCACAGGCCGCCGACAACAAGACGGGAGTGTGAGATGACCTCGACCTGGGCCAAGGCCCCTGACTTCGCCGACAGCCCGGCCCGGGTCGAGGCCGTCCGCGCGCAGACCGCCATCGACCTGCAGACGTACCTCGAGGACGGCCTGCAGGAGGTGGAGTGCCGCGCCTGCGGCACCTGCGTCCTCGTTCGAAAGAACAGCTTCAAGCACACCAGCATCCAGTGGCAGGCCGATCCGGCGCAGGTGTGTCCGGAATTCACCGGCTCCGGTGGGCGAACCGGGTCTCAGCAGACCTGTCCGCGGATGCTGAGCAGCATCGAACACGCGGTCATGGAGGGCATCCTCGAGGTGCGCGACACCGACGCGTAGCGGACAACCGAACAAGGAAAGGGGCGCGCATCCATCCGGATGCGCGCCCCTTCTCGTATCTGTCTAGCCGGCTGCGGCTTCCCGCTGCAGCTCGAGGGCGATGTCGATCAGCTGGTCTTCCTGGCCGCCGACCAGCTTGCGCTTGCCCGCGCGCACCAGCAGCTCGGCCGCGGAGACGCCGTACCGCTCGGCCTGACGCTCGGCGTGCTTGAGGAAGCTGGAGTAGACCCCCGCGTAACCCATCATCAGGGCCTGCCGGTCGAGCAGGCACTCGGCGGGCATCGCCGGACGGACCACGTCTTCCGCGGCGTCGGCGATCGAGAAGAAGTCGATGCCGGTCTTGACGCCGATCTTGTCGCAGACGCCGACGAACGCCTCCACCGGCGCGTTGCCCGCGCCCGCGCCGAAGCGACGGGTGCTGCCATCGATCTGCTTGGCGCCCGCGCGGACCGCGGCGATCGAGTTCGCGACGCCGAGACCGAGGTTCTCGTGGCCGTGGAAACCGACCTGGGCATCGTTGCCGAGCTCGGACACCAACGCCTCGATGCGCTCGGACACCTGCTCCAGCACGAGTGCGCCCGCGGAGTCGACCACGTACACACACTGGCAGCCGGCGTCGGCCATGATCCGGGCCTGCTGCGCCAGCTTCTCCGGGATCGTCGAGTGCGCCATCATCAGGAACCCGACGGTCTCGAGGCCGCGCTCGCGGGCCAGGCCGAAGTGCTGGATCGAGACGTCCGCCTCGGTGCAGTGGGTGGCGATGCGGCAGATCGAGGCCCCGTTGCCCTGCGCCTCGATGATGTCCTCCTTGATGCCCAGTCCTGGCAGCATCAGGAAGGCGATCTTCGCCTGCTTCGCGGTCTCCACCGCGATCGTGATCAGTTCCTGCTCGGGGGTCTTGGAGAAGCCGTAGTTGAAGGAGGACCCGCCGAGGCCGTCGCCGTGGGTGACCTCGATGACCGGCACGCCGGACGCATCGAGGGCGCCGACGATCGCCCGCACCTCGTCACCGGTGAACTGGTGCCGCTTGTGGTGCGAGCCGTCTCGCAACGAGGTGTCGGTGACCCGTACGTCCCACGCCGAGTCGAAATGAACGGTGCTGTCGATCGGTGCCATCGCGTTCACGCCCTCACCCTGAGAAGCTTCTGGGCGATCTCCTCGCCCACCTTGGTCGCCGCCGCCGTCATGATGTCGAGGTTGCCCGCGTACGGCGGCAGGAAGTCGCCTGCACCCTCGACCTCGACGAAGGTCGTGACGGTCGCATAACCGCCCGACACCACGCTCGGCTCGTTGAACTGAGGCTCGTTGAGCAGCCGGTACCCGGGCACGTACTGCTGGATGTCCGCCACCACGCGGTGGATGGAGTCGGTGATCGCGGCGTGGTCCGCGTCCTCGGGGATGGCACAGAAGATCGTGTCGCGCATGATCATCGGCGGATCGGCCGGGTTCAGGATGATGATCGCCTTGCCCTTGCGGGCACCGCCGATGACCTCGATGCCGCGGCTGGTGGTCTTGGTGAACTCGTCGATGTTGGCGCGGGTGCCCGGTCCCGCGGACAGGGACGCCACCGACGCGACGATCTCCGCGTACGCGACGTCGACCACGCGGGAGACCGCGTACACGATCGGGATGGTCGCCTGGCCGCCGCAGGTGATCATGTTGACGTTAGGGGCATCGAGGTGCTCGCGCAGATTGGCGGGCGGAACGACCGCGGGCCCGATGGCCGCGGGGGTGAGGTCGATCGCGCGGATGCCCGCTTCCTGGTAGCGCGGCGCGGCGTCGCGGTGCACGTAGGCCGACGTCGCCTCGAACACCAGGTCCGGCTTCTCGGCCTGGTTCAGCAGCCAGTCGACACCCTCCGCGGAGGTCTCGAGGCCCATCGCGCACGCCCGCGCGAGGCCCTCGCTCTGTGGATCGATGCCGATCATCCAGCGCGGTTCGAGCCACTCGGATCGCTGCAGCTTGTAGAGGAGATCGGTGCTGATGTTGCCCGACCCGACGATCGCCACACTTGCCTTGGTCATGGGTGTCTCCTACTTGAACTGTAGAGAAACGGAACCGAGCCCGCTGAACTCGGCGTGGAACCTGTCTCCCGGGCGGACATCGAAGGCCCGGGTGCACGACCCCGGAAGCACGATGTCGCCCGCCTTCAGCTGCACCCCGAAGCCCTCGACCTCCTGAGCGAGCCAGGCCACGCCTGCCGCGGGGTTACCGAGGACGGCATCGCTGCAGCCCTCCGCGACCAACTCGTCGTTGCGCATGAGGGTGGCCTGAATGGAGGTGAGGTCGATGTCGCCCGGCCGGACGCGCTGGGCACCGATCGCGTGGCCGGCGTACGAGGCGTTGTCCGCGATCGTGTCGCAGATGCCGATCTTCCACTCCTTGATCCGGGTGTCGATCAGCTCGATTGACGGCACCACGAACTCCGTAGCGGCGATCACGTCATCGACGGTGCACCCCGCGCCCGGCAGATCCGCCCCCAGGATGAAGGAGACCTCGACCTCCACTCGCGGCAACAGGAAGCGCGAGGTGTCCACCGGCTCACCCTCACGCAGTTCCCGGTCGTCGAACAGGTGGCCGTAGTCGGGCTCGTCGACGCCCATCATCTCGCGCATCGCGGCCGCGGTCAGGCCGACCTTGTGCCCGACCACGCGGGCACCCTCCGCCACCCGGCGGCGGATGTTGATCAGCTGGATCTCGTAGGCGTCAACGACGTCCAGGTCCGGGTACTGCGCCGACAACGGATCGATCGCTGCTCGCCCCTTTTCTGCAGTATCGAGACGATCCGCGATCTGGGTGCGCATCTCGGACGAGAGCATCATTGATTCCTTTCGTCGGTACCTGGAGAACTAGGCGGAGCCCCTTTGTACGGCATGCGCGCCAGCCCTGCGGCCGGAAAAGATGCAATCGGCGAGCGAGAGTCCGCTGACGTACGAGTTCGAGCAGATCCCCACCGCGGTACGGCCCGCCGCGTACAGACCCGGGATGGCTGCGCCCGCAGTCGAGGTGACCTCACCGGTCCCCTCGTCCACGACCAGGCCACCGAGGGTGAGCATCGGCAGCGGGTTGGTCAGGCTCTTCTTCAGCGACACGTCGAACAGCGAGAACGGCGCCGTCCGCACCGGCCGCACGAAGTCCGCGGGCTTGCCCATCGGGTCCGCCTCGCCCGCCGCGGCCGCGTCGTTGTGCGCCGCGACCGTCGCCGCCAGCCCGGCCGCGTCGATCCCGACCTTGGCCGCAACCTCGTCGAGGGTGTTCCCCGTGACCCCCTCGCCGCGAAGCAGGGTCTCCGCCTGGACACGCTGGAACCACATGGTCTGGGTGCCGAGCTGCGAGCGCGCCTCCTTCACCAGGTCGGCGTCGGCCAGCAGCCACCCCTGCCCGGAGTTCTCGGCAATCATCGCGTGGCCAAGCGCGGCCCCGTACCGGGACTCGTCGACCATCCGGTTGCCCTTCTCGTTCACGAGCACCGAACTGAGGAAGGCACTGGGCGGGACGATGAAACGCCAGGCCGAGATGTTGGAGAGCTTGTCGGTCGCCGCGCCGACCGCGGTTCCCATCTGGATTCCGCTGCCGTCGTCGCCCGCTGTGCCGAGCGCAAGACCGCCGCGATACTGCGGCGCGTGTTCCGCGACGAGTTCGCGGTTCGCGATGAACCCGCCCGCGCTGAGCACCACACCGGAACGGGCCTGGATACGGATCGGCTTGGCGTACCGCGCCTCCATCTTCTCGATCTGCTTCTGCAGGATCTTGCGCATCGGCGGGTAGTAGATGCCCGGCTTGGCGGAAAGGGAGGTCAGCGCGGTGTACCGCGCGCGCACCTGCTTGGGCGCGCCGCGGAGGCTCAGGCACTGGACGCCGACCACGGTCCCAGTGTCGTCCATGATCAGCTCCGTCGCACGGGATTGCTGTTCCAGGCGGACGCCATTCGCCAGCGCGGAGGCGATCAGGGGCCCGTAGAGCATCTTGCCGGAGGTGCCCTTGCCCTTGGCTCGGTGACCGCGGGGTGCGGGCTTCGCGATGTCGCGGAAGCCGCCCGCCGCCTCGCTACCCGAGTAGTACAGGTAGTGACGGTTGCTCGGGTACGACGTCTTGTACGGACACAGCGAGGCCTCGAACGGCACCCCGTGGCCGGACAACCAGTCGATCATCGAGGGGCTCTCGTCGCAGAACTTGCGCAGCGTCTCCTCGCTGACGGCGTCCCCGACCTCGCGGCTGAGGTAGGCGAACATCGCGTCCGAGCTGTCGGCGACCCCGGCCTGCTTCTGGACCCACGTCCCGCCGCCTGCATAGACGATGCCGCCCGAGATGGTGCTGGCCCCGCCGCCGCTGTAGCGGTCGAGCGCGATCACATCCGCACCTGCCGCGACGGCCTCGAGAGCGGCGGAAACACCCGCGACGCCCACCCCGACTACAACGACATCCGCGGAAAGGTCCCAGGACACCGCGCACCACCTTCCGTACACCTGCAACGTGTTTTCGTTTGGTTCCGGTTGTCAAGACCCAGTTCGGCAATACTTCCTGGCAGAAAGCATGGACTGAGACCCACCTGATTCTATAACGTGTTCTACATGAGCAAGCAGGAATACGACATCGTCGTTGTCGGTAGCGGCGCGGCGGGCATGACCGCGGCCCTGACCGCCGCCCACCAGGGTTTGAGCGTCGTCATCGTCGAGAAGGCCGCCCATTACGGCGGCTCCACCGCCAGGTCCGGTGGCGGCGTCTGGATCCCCAACAACGAGGTGCTCGAGGCCGACGGCGTCACCGACACCCGCGAGGCAGCGCGCGAGTACCTGCACAGCATCATCGGCGACGTCGTCGCGGCCGAGCGCATCGACACCTACCTCGACCGTGGGCCGGAAATGCTCTCGTTCGTGATGAAGAACAGCGCACTGAAGCTGCAGTGGGTGCCCGGCTACTCGGACTACTACCCCGAGGCCCCCGGCGGACGTCTCGGCGGACGCTCGGTGGAGCCGTCGCCCTTCGACGGCAACCATCTCGGCGACGACCGCAAGAACCTAGAGCCGGATTACGTCAAGGCCCCCAAGAACTTCGTCATCACGCAGGCCGACTACAAGTGGCTGAACCTGTTGATGCGCAACCGCCGTGGACCCATCCGCGCGATGAAGGTCGGTATGCGATTCCTGGCCGCCAAGGCCACCGGCAAGGACCTGCTGGTCCGCGGGCAGGCTCTGGTCGCGGGCATGCGCATCGGCCTGCGTGACGCGGGCGTGCCGATCCTGCTGAACACCCCGCTGACCGAGCTGTACACGGAGGACGGCGCCGTCCGCGGCGTGAAGGTGCTCGTCGACGGCGAGGAGCAGGTCATCCGCGCCAAGCACGGCGTCGTGCTTGGCTCCGGCGGGTTCGAGCACAACGAGGAGATGCGCAAGCAGTACCAGCGCGCCCCGATCACCACCGAGTGGACGGTTGGCGCCAAGGCGAACACCGGCGACGGCATCCTGGCGGGCCAGAACGTCGGTGCCGCAGTGGACTTCATGGACGACGCCTGGTGGGGTCCGTCCATCCCGCTGACCGGCGGCCCGTGGTTCGCCCTGTCCGAGCGCACCCTGCCCGGCTCGATGATGGTCAACACCGCGGGCAAGCGCTTCGGCAACGAGGCCGCCCCGTACGTCGAGGCCACCCACATGATGTACGGCGGCAAGTACGGCCAGGGCGAGGGCCCGGGCGAGAACATCCCGACCTGGATGATCCTGGACCAGCGCTACCGCAACCGCTACACCTTCGCCGGCATCACGCCGCGCTCCCCCTTCCCCGGTCGCTGGCTCAAGGCCGGCGTGGTGGTCAAGGCGGGCACCATCACCGAACTCGCCGAGAAGACCGGGCTGCCCGTCGACGCCCTCACCGAGACGGTCGAGCGCTTCAACGGGTTCGCGCGCAACGGCAAGGACGAGGACTTCGGTCGCGGTGACAGCGGATACGACGCCTACTACGGCGACCCGCGCCTGAAGAACCCGAGCCTCGGGGAGATCAGCAAGGCCCCCTTCTACGCGATCAAGATGGTGCCGGGCGACCTCGGCACCAAGGGCGGCATCTGCACCGACACCGAGGGCCGCGCCCTGCGCGAGGACGGCACCGTGATCGAGGGCCTCTACGCGGCGGGCAACGCCAGCGCCCCCGTGATGGGCCACACCTACGCGGGTCCCGGCGCGACCATCGGTCCCGCGATGACATTCGCGTACCTCGCGGTCCTGGACATCGCCGAAAAGGCGAAGTCGGGCACCGAGTCCGCCTCCGGCGTGAGCGCCGAATCCGCCACCGCCACTTCGAACTGACAGGAAGCCACGTTGCCCATCGACCCCGACATCGCGATCGGCGCCGAGCTGCCCACCCAGGAGTTCTCCTGGACCAGCTCGGACGTGCAGCTCTACCACCTCGGCATCGGAGCGGGCGCACGTCCGCTCGACGCCAAGGAGCTGCGTTACCTCGAGGACGGCAAGCCGCAGGTGCTGCCGACCTTCGCCACCGTGGTGGCCAACTTCCACGCCACCGAGGCACCGAAGGTGTCCTTCCCCGGCGTGGAGATCGACCTCGCCAAGGTCGTGCACGGCAGCCAGGAAGTGACCGTGCACCAACCGATTCCGGCCGAGGGACGTGCCCGCACCACGACCCGGATCTCCGAGGTGTGGGACAAGGGCAAGGCCGCCGTCATCGTCCAGGAGTCCACCACCACGGACCTGGACGGGAATCCGCTGTGGACCTCGCGCTCGTCGATCTTCGCGCGCGGTGAGGGCGGCTTCGGCGGCGAGCGCGGCCCGTCGGAGTCCGTCGCGCTGCCCGACCGGTCCCCCGACTTCGAGGTCGAGGCGCCGATCCTGCCGCAGCAGGCGTTGCTGTACCGGATGTGCGGTGACCGGAACCCGCTGCACTCGGATCCCCAATTCGCCAGCGCGGCGGGGTTCCCTGCGCCTATCCTGCATGGACTGTGCACGTACGGAATGGTCTGCAAGGCCGCTGTCGATGCCGCGTTGGACGCTGACACATCGAAGGTGAAGGGCTACAAGGCCCGCTTCGCCGGGGTGGTCTACCCGGGCGAGACCCTCAAGATCCGGATCTGGAAAGAAGCCGGCCAGTTGCTCATCTCGGCAAGCGTTCTCGAGCGCAGCGACTCGCCCGCCCTGGCAGATGTGGTCCTCACGCTCGCCTGATCCAGCAAGCACGACAGAGCGGTCGGCCGTACCCAGCACGGCCGACCGCTCTACCCGACTTCAACGAACACAACTCCCCCTCTCTCACACACGACTGGAGTAAACGCATGCCGGAATCGAACGATAAGCGTCTCGGCTTATCCAGGCGGGGATTCCTCGCTGCAGGGGCGGGGGCCCTGGCAGCGACGGCGGCGGGCGCGTGGACGCCCGTCTACGCCATCCCGCTCGGCTCATCGGGCTCGGCAGGCGGCTCGGGTTCGCTGGGCGGGCCGACGCTCCCCGCACCGCCGAGCTTCCCGGACGGCATCGAACTCGCGCAGCAGGCGTACCAGAACTGGTCCAAGGAGATCATGCTGGACTCCGTCTGGACCTGTCACCCGAAGTCGCCCGACGACGTCGTCCGCCTTGCGAACTGGGCGCACGACAACGGGTACAAGATTCGTCCGCGCGGCGCCATGCACGGCTGGACCCCGCTGACCGTCGTCAAGGGCGCGCCCGTCGACAAGGTCATCCTGGTCGACACGATCAAGCACCTCAACGGCGTGTCGGTCAACGCGGGCGGCTCCCCGGCGACCGTCACCGCGGGCCCGGGCGCCACCCTTGACGCGATCACCACCGCGCTGCAGGCGCAGGGGCTCGGCTTCGCCAACCTCCCCGCTCCTGGCGTGCTGACCATCGCGGGCTCCCTTGCCGTGGATGCGCACGGCGCCGCCCTGCCCGCCAACGGACAGGCCACCGCTCCCGGCCACACCTACGGCTCGCTGAGCAACCTGGTGACCTCGCTGACCGCGGTGGTCTGGGACGGCTCCAAGTACGCGCAGAAGACCTACTCCCGCAACGATCCTCAGATCAAGCCCCTCCTGACCAACCTCGGTCGCACCTTCCTCACCTCGGTGACGCTCCAGGCTGGCCCGAACTTCCGGATGCGGTGCCAGAGCTACACCGACATCAAGTGGACCGAGATGTTCGGCGCCAAGGGCGCATCGGGTCGCACCTTCGAGAGCTACGTCGCCTCCAACGGCGGCGTCGAGGCCATCTGGTACCCGTTCACCGACAAGCCGTGGCTCAAGGTGTGGTCGGTTGCGCCCACCAAGCCCGCCGGGTCGCACGAGGTCACCGGCCCGTACAACTACCCGTTCTCGGACAACCTGCCCGAGGCGGTCACCGACCTTCTCGGACAGATGAACTCGGGCCTCCCCGGCATCGCACCGGCGTTCGGCAACATCATGTACACGACCACGGTCGCCGGGCTCGCCGCGACCAACGCCAACGACATCTGGGGCTGGTCGAAGGACATCCAGTTCTACATCAAGGCCACCACCCTCCGCCTGACCGAGGGTGGCGGCGCGGTCATCACCAACCGCGCCAACATCGGTCAGGTCATCCACGACTTCACCCACTGGTTCAACGAGCGCATCGAGTTCTACAAGGCGAAGGGCCAGTACCCGCTCAACGGTCCCGTCGAGATCCGCTGCTGCGGGCTCGACCAGGCCGCGGACGTCAAGGTCCCCTCGGCAGGCGCTCCGACCATCTCCGCGATGCGTCCGCGCCCGGACCACCCCGAGTGGGACACCGCCATCTGGCTGAACGTGCTCGGCGTCCCGGGTACCCCCGGCATGTTCGAGTTCTACCGCGAGATGGAGCAGTGGATGCGCTCGCACTACACGGGCAACGACTACACCTTCCGCCCCGAGTGGTCGAAGGGCTGGGCGTTCGGCGCGGACCCGTACACCGACGGCGGAATCATCAGCGGCGCCCTGCCGCAGAGCTACCGCGACGGCGTGCCCGCGAGCGACAACTGGGACACCGCACGGGCGGCCTTCAACACTCTCGACCCGCACCGGATCTACAGCAACTCCTTCATGGATCAGCTGCTGCCGTAGCGCACAGATCCCCGTTCCACCGACGCCGGTGGTGCCCGCGAACCCCCGCGGGCACCACCCGCGTTAGCGGTGCCCCACCCCCGAAACAGAACCAACCCCGGACCCCCCGGCATCCTGGGTGGTTAGCCCCAGGACCCGTCGGCCACGCCGC
>NZ_JBSGTR010000088.1:0-15999 GCF_053607505.1 Rhodococcus sp. NPDC055112 | reverse complement strand
CCGGATCTCCGGAGCCACCGCCGTCGTCGGTGGTGCGTGCGCTCAGGCCTCGGAGCCGACGGCGTCGAGCAGGGGCTGACCTATGACGCCCATGGTGGCGGACGCACCGCCGAGTGCCCATCCCCCGTCGGTGGCCAGGACAACGCCCGACACGTAGTCGGCAAGCGGAGAAGCCAGGAACCGGCACACGTTGGCGACGTCGCGCGGGGTGCCATACCGGCGCAGGGGAACGCTGTTGGTGACGAGGGCCCGGTCCTCCTCGGTCGGCGCCAGGCGCGCCATGCCCTCGGTCCCGTCGATCGGCCCGGGGATCACGCCGTTGACCCTGACCCCCGCCGGGCCCCACTCCAGGGCGAGCACCTTGGTGAGCATGTCGACGCCGGCCTTGGCCGCGCACACGTGCGCCTGCGTCACGGTCGGGAGCACCGACTGCGGCGCGGAGATGTTGATGACCGAGGCACCGGGCTTGCGCAAGAACGGGTACGAGGCGCGCAGGACGTTGAAGGTGCCGAGCAGGTCGATGTCGACGACCGACTTGAACCCGTTGGCCGAGAGTCCCAGCGCCGCGGCGGGAAAGTTGCCCGCCGCGCCCGAGACCATCACGTCGAAGTCGCCGAACCGGTCGTGTGCGTCCTTGAGCACGGCCTCCGTCGCGGCGTAGTCGCGAACGTCGGCGCTGCCGCCCATCGCCTCGGCGCCCAGCGCGGTCAGCCGCTCGACGGCGGCGTCGACCTTCTCCTGCCTGCGGCTCATGACCGCCACCCGGGCGCCTGCCCGGGCGAAGTCCTCGGCGATGCCGAGGTTGATTCCGCTGGTCCCGCCCGCAACGAAGACGGTCTTGCCGGTCAGATCGATGGACTGGACGAACTCGGTGGCCATGCCAACTCCCTCGTTGTGGAAATAATCAGTACTGCGAATGGTTCCTGTCGCGGACCATACTGGAAGCCGAGCACGAGGCCGGTGCGCAGGCCCCATATGATCGTCACTCCCAACCGCCCTGGAATCGGAGGTGCCGACTCGTGGCCGAGCCCTTGGTCTCCGACGCCGCGGCACGCCACACCGGCTGCCTGCTGATGAAGCTGGGACAGGCGATGTTCCGCCTCAGCGAGGATCGGCTGGCCGACCTGGGGCTGCGAACCCGCCACTACCTGATCCTGCAGGCACTCGCGGAGGCCGGCGCCAGGTCGCAACTCGAACTCGGGAACCAGCTACGCATCGACCCGACGACGATGGTCTCGTCCATCGACCACCTCGAGGGGCTGGGTCTGGCCGGCCGGACGCGGGATCCGCAGGACCGCAGGCGCTTCCTCGTCGCGATCACCGACGAGGGCAGGCACGCCGCCGCCGAGTCCGACCGATTGCTGGCCTCGCTCAACGAGCAGACTCTCGCCGATCTCGACCCCTCGCGGCGCGACGACCTGCACCAGCTCTTGCTCGCGCTCAACGCAGGGGACGCCCTGCCGCAGGCATACGACGCCACAAGGGACCTTCCGCGCTGATCCCGGCCCGCGGCGTTCGGCGACCGGGTTCGGGCGCCTCACCGGTCCCGGTCGGTCTGCTCCTCGGACGGATCCTGCCCCGCCGCGGCCAGCACCTTGAACAACACGATCTGCTCGTTCGCGAACGAGAGCGCCGTCGCGGGACTGGTCCCCTCACCCCTCGGCGCCAGGTGCAGCGGAATGTCCGGACTGATCCCGAGCACGTGGTCCCGCATCTCCGCTCGCGCGGGTTCGTCGAGCCCGCCGCCGATGACGACCAGGTCCACCTGGCCGCCGGTGAGGATCTGCCGAATCCGTTCTCGGTCGTTGGTCGCGATCACGTCGCGGCCGAATCGGCGCAGCTCCTCGGCCAGGACATCCAGAGTGGATTGGCGCTTGCCGATGAGCAGGAGCCTGGGTTCTGCCATCTCCGCCTCCCCCTCACGGTCGACTGCGCTACGAGAACACCCAACCACGCAGGGCAAGGAACCGCAGGATGCCGACGAACGCACTGACCGCGACGACCGCGACGGCCTGCACCAAGCCGCCCACCGACGGCAGCCAGAAGTCGAGCAGGGCAAGCGAGAGCGTGCTCAGCCCCAGCCCGACCAGCGCCAGCCCGCCGCCCTCCCATTGCGCGGGGAACCAGCTGACCCGCGCGGACGCGTGGAAGGTCAGCCTGCGGTGGAGCTCGTTGGCTAGAGCGGTGCTGACCACCACACCCGCGATGTTGGCCGCGAACGTGCCCCGGGCATGGAGCAGGAGGAACACCAGCGCGTAGACGATGTTGCTCGATCCGCCGACGAGGACGAACCGGATGAACTGCGCGGTGACGCCGTCGCCGCGCAGGCGATGGCGCCCGGTCCGACCCTTGATCCAGGGGTACGACTCGCGCGCGGTCCCTTGGGGGTCGTCGCGGACGGGCGCGGCGGCCGCCGGGTCGGCGATGACCTCACCGCGACCGTCACCCTGCGTGATCACGTTGTCCATGAAAGCCCCCTCTCGATGCGAAGTACCCGCACCCGTCCCCCTCAGCGGGACATTGCACCACCGGCGGGCGACGGGCCGCCCGAGGTGAGCGCGGGCACGACGACACCGTCGACGACCCGCTCGATGAACGCCAGGTCGATCGGCTCCGCCATCACCGACAGCCGATGGAAGGTGATCGCGGGGAAGATGGTGCCGATCAGATCGATGTCCCGGTCGCCGGACACCTCTCCCCTTTCGACCGCCCTCGAGACGACCTGGGCGAAAAGCTCCTTGTACGGCACCGAGATGGCCTGGTTGACCGCCGCACGCAGTCCGCAGTCGTGCACCATCCCGGTGAGCAGGCCACCCACCACCGCGTCACGCCGCGAGTCCGGGTCGTGCCAGGCCCTGGCCATGAGCACGAGATCGGTCCGCAGGTCGCCGGTGTCGGGCGCGAGGGCGATCTCGTGGAGCAACGCGACCGCGTCGGCGACAAGCTCCGGCTTGCCCGCCCACCGCCGGTAGACGGTCGTCTTGCCCGCCCCGCACCGGGCCGCCACGGCGTCGATCGACAGCCGGTCGAATCCGACCTCCGCGAGCAGGTCCTGGGTCGCGACCAGCAGCGCCCGATCGCGGTCCGCGTCGCGCGGACGACCGGACTTGGCAGACGATGACACAGTGACCTCCATTTGGATATAGATACGCTACCGTTTCGTATCCTATTCCCGGGAGGCGGGGCCGCCGCGCCTCGACACCGACTTCCGCCGACCTGCCCTCAGCCGAACGTGCCGTGCCTCCCGGCGCCCTCCGCGAAGCGCGTCGCACCCTCGAAGGTGCCGTCCGCGAGGGAGATCGCGCCGTGCCGCAGCTCGGTGAGCATCGCCTGATCCTCGGTCAGCCCCTCCTGGTCGAGGACGGAGAGGCGATCCTGACGCATGCAGGTCTGGGGGAACGCCGCCAGATCGGCGGCGAGGCGCTGGGCGGCAACGATCGCCTCGCCCGCAGGAACCTTCCGATTCACCAGCCCGATGCGGTGCGCCTCGTCCGCGTCGACCGGTCGCCCGGTCAGGATCAGGTCCATGGCGTGGCTCGTGCCGATCAGGCGCGGCAGCCGCACGGTGCCGCCGTCGATCAGCGGAACACCCCAGCGCCTGCAGAAGACGCCGAGAACCGCGCCCTCCTCCGCCACCCGCAGGTCCGCCCACAGCGCGAGCTCCAGCCCACCCGCCACCGCGTGACCGGCGATCGCGGCGATCACCGGCTTCGAGAGTCGCATCCGCGAGATGCCCATCGGCCCGTCACCGTCGAGCGCGACCCGATTGCCGGCCCCGGAGCTGATCGCCTTCAGATCCGCTCCCGCGCAGAAGGTTCCGCCCTCGCCGTGCAGCACGGCGACCGCGGCATCCTGGTCGGCGTCGAAGTCGCGGAAGGCGGCGGCGAGCGCCTCCGCGGTGGGCCGGTCCACCGCATTGCGGACCGCGGGCCGGTTGATGCTGATGGTCGTGACCGGGCCGTCCCGTCGGACGAGAACCACATCGTTGGTCATGGGCCGCCTTTCGTGGCGCGGGCGCCCCCGACACCTCGGGACCGGGTCAGCCGCGTGATCGTGGGGCCGAACGTAGCAGCAGATCCGGCCGCACTGTCAACCCCTTGACCTAAGAACGGAACCGGAGTTCACTCCTTTGGTATGGCGTACCGGCGCACCCCAGCGATCCAGGAACGACTGGACGCGCTGCGGACCAGGCTGATCGATTCCGCGACCGGATTGGTCGCCCTGCACGGCTATGCCGGCTGCTCCATCTCCGCGGTCGCGGCCGACGCGGGCGTCGGCACCGGCACCGTCTACCGACACTTCGCGAACAAGGGCGAACTGTTCGCGGAGGTGTTCCGCATCGTCTGCAGCCGCGAGGTCAACGCGGCAGTCACCGCAGGTGAGGCGGCCCGCGCCGAGGACGGACGATGCGTCGCGGCCGTCGCGGCCGCCGTCGAGACATTCGCGCAGCGAGCACTGCGCGCGCCCACCCTTGCCTACGCCCTGCTCGTCGAACCCGTCGACCCCCAGGTCGACACCGAACGACTGCTTTTCCGTGAATCGTTCCGCGATGCCCTCGCCGTGGCGATCGCGGGCGCGATCGAGGCAGGCGAGATCCCCGTCCAGGACGCCACCGTGACCGCCGCCTGCATCGTCGGCGCGATCGGAGAGGCGCTCGTCCTCCCCCTTGCCCGGGGTGCCGTCGACCCTACGATCCTCCCCCTTCTGCACGCCTTCACCCTCCGATCCCTTGGGAGCACCGCATGAGCACCACACACGAGGTCGTCAACCAGGTGCCGCCGCTGGTCGACTACGACGCCGCCGACCACCCGCCGATCCTGGAGGCGCTCCAGCGCGAGGGCGCCCACGACGCGCTGGACGAACTGCACGAGGTCGGACGGCTCGCAGGCGGCGAGGAGGCGCAGCGCTGGGGCGACCTGGCCGAGGCCCACCCCCCGATCCTGCGCACCCACGACCGCTACGGGCACCGGATCGACGAGGTCGAGTACGACCCCGCCTACCACCGGCTGATGACCACCGCCGTCGAGATGGGGCTGCACGGCGCCCCGTGGGCGGATCCGAACCCGCACGCACACCTGATCCGGGCCGCGAAGATGGCGGTCTGGGGCCAGGTCGACGCCGGCCACGGCTGCCCCATCTCGATGACCTACGCCGTCGTGCCCGCCCTGCGCCACAACCCCGAGCTCGCGGCGCAGTACGAACCGCTGCTCACCGCGCGCGTCTACGACCCGGCGCTCGCGCCGCCGCTGACCAAGGGCGGCCTGATCGCAGGCATGTCCATGACCGAGAAGCAGGGCGGCTCCGACGTCCGGGCGGGCACCACCAGGGCGGTACCGCAGTCGGACGGCAGCTACCTGGTGACCGGACACAAGTGGTTCACCTCCGCGCCGATGTCGGATGTGTTCCTCGTACTTGCCCAGGCGCCAGGCGGGCTGTCGTGTTTCCTCCTGCCGCGGATGCTGCCGGACGGCACCCGCAACCGAATGCACCTGCAGCGCCTCAAGGACAAGCTCGGCAACCACTCGAACGCGAGCAGTGAGGTGGAGTACGACGAGGCCGTGGCCTGGCTGGTCGGCGAGGAGGGCCGCGGCGTCCCGACCATCATCGAGATGGTCAACATGACCCGGCTCGACTGCACGATCGGCACGGCCACCGGGATGCGCGTCGGCACGGCGCAGGCAGCGCACCACGCCACCCATCGCAGCGCCTTCGGCGCCCATCTGGTCGACCAGCCGCTGATGCGCAACGTGCTCGCGGACCTGGCCGTCGAATCCGAGGCCTCGACCACGGTCGCCATGTGGCTGGCCGCACTCACCGACCGGGCGACGGCAGGCGATGAGCAGGCCTCGGCGTTGCGCCGCATCGCGCTCGCGGTCAGCAAGTACTTCGTCTGCAAGCGCGGCCCCATCCACGCCGCGGAGGCGCTGGAATGCCTGGGCGGCAACGGATACGTGGAGGATTCGCGGATGCCGCGGCTCTACCGCGAGGCGCCGCTGCTCTCGGTGTGGGAGGGATCCGGCAACGTCGCCGCGCTCGACACCCTGCGGGCCATGGCGAAACAGCCGGAGTCGTTGCAGGCGTTCTTCGACGAGCTCGACACGAGCGCAGGGGCCGACGCCCGCCTCGATGCCGCCATCGCCGAACTCAAGGCGAGTTTCGGCGACCTCGACACCCTCGAGCACCGAGCCCGCCGCGTCGTCGGCGACATGGCGCTCGCGCTGCAGGGCTCGCTCCTCGTCCGCTACGGGCATCCCGCCGTCTCGGACGCCTTCTGCGCCAGCCGGCTCGCGGGCGACTGGGGCAGCGTGTTCGGCACCCTGCCCGGCGGCGTCGACACGGCGGCGATCATCGCCCGGGCCACGCCGAAGGTCGGGTCGTGACCGATCACGCCGGGACCCGCCCGGCGGCGTGGCGAGAGGGCTGGGACGAGGGCAAGGACTCCCTGTTCTCCGGGCGCGAGATGGACACGGCCGCACAGCAGGTGGAGTACAAGACCCTGACCTACGAGGTGACCGGACGCATCGCCAGGATCACCTTCGATCGACCCGAGCAGGGCAACGCGATCACCGCGGACACCCCGCTCGAGCTGGCCGCGGCCGTGGAACGCGCCGACCTCGATCCGCGTGTGCACGTCATGCTGGTCTCCGGGCGGGGCAAGGGCTTCTGTGGCGGTTACGACCTCGGTGTCTTCGCCGAACAGGGCGGCGGTCCCGATGAAGGTCCGGACCGCATCACCGGCACGGTGCTCGACCCGGTCGTGCAGGCGCGCAACCACAACCCCTTCGCGCAGTGGGACCCGATGGCCGACTACGCCATGATGAGCCGCTTCAACCGCGGCTTCGCGAGCCTGTTGCACGCAAACAAGCCGACAGTCGCCAAGATCCACGGGTTCTGCGTGGCGGGCGGTACGGACATCGCGCTCTACTGCGATCAGATCATCGCCGCGGACGACACCAAGATCGGCTATCCCCCGACCCGGGTGTGGGGCGTCCCGGCCGCCGGCATGTGGGCGCACCGCCTGGGCGACCAGCGAGCCAAACGCCTACTGCTGACCGGGGATTGCATCAGCGGCCGCCAAGCGGCCGAGTGGGGGCTGGCGGTGGAATCGGCACCGCCCGGCGAGCTGGACGAGCGAACCGAGGATCTCGTCGGCCGCATCGCCGCGATGCCGATCAACCAGCTGATGATGGTCAAGCTTGCACTGAACAGCACCCTCCTCGCGCAGGGCGTCGCGAACTCGACGATGGTGAGCACCGTCTTCGACGGCGTGTCCCGACACACCAGGGAGGGCTACGCCTTCCAACTACGTTCCGCCACGGCAGGATTCCGTGAGGCCGTGCGCGAGCGCGACGAGCCGTTCGGCGACCACAAGCGGGCGCAATTCGAGCGGGAGTAGGGTGCGCTAGCTCCGCGGCTTGAGGCGCGTGTTCGGCAGGATCGGCGCGGGGATGGTCTCGCGCCACTGCGCTGGGAACGGACCGTACCGTCCTGACGCCGCCTCGGCCTGATCGGACCGTTCACGCTGCCAGTCCTCGCGGAACTGCACGACCTCGTCGTGGCTGCGGCCGATGAAGTTCCACCACATGACGATCTCCTCGCCGAGCGGTTCACCGCCGAGCAGCAGGATGCGCGACTGCTCGTCGTCGGAGGCCCGCACCTCCACCACGGTGACACCCGGCGACAGATACACCAATTGCCCCGGCTTCGCGCTCACCCCACCGACCGTCGCACCACCGGTGTCCACGAGCACGCCGTGCTCGAAGCCGGGCTCGAGATCGAGCCGCAGGGACCGGCCGGGCGGCAGGGTTAGCTCCGCGCCGAGCAACGGGCTGAAGGTCTTGACCGGGGACCGCTGCCCGAAGAGAGCGCCGAGGAAGACCAGCGCCCGAACCCCGTCGTGATCGACCACCGGCGGCGCGTAGTGCTCGAAAGCGGGTGCGGTGAAACGATGTTCGTCCGGCAGCGCCACCCACAGCTGAACGCCGTGCAGCACGGACGTCTTCGGTGTCGAGAACTCGGAGTGGGCGATCCCCGAGCCTGCGGTCATCAGGTTGATCTCACCCGGCCGGACCAGGGCATGGACACCCGTGGTGTCGCGGTGCTCGATCTCGCCGGTGAACAACCAGGACACCGTCTGCAGTCCGGTGTGCGGGTGACCGGCGACCTTCATGCCGCCGCTCTTCGAGACATCATCGGGCCCGTAGTGGTCGAGGAAGCACCAGGCGCCGATGAAGGACTGCGCGCGTTGCGGGAGCGAGCGCCGCACCGGCATCGCACGCGGGCCGCCGAGGGGGACGTCGCGATAGTCCAGGAGTCGCGGGCCGCCGTCGGGGACCTCGTCGCCGGTGCAGACCAACTCGTCGGGAGAGGGGTCGAGATTGCTCATCGTTCCTCGATCCTGGGCGCTGCGGCACCATCGACGGACTCCGCCCGAACCAGCGTCGGACCGCATCCAGGGTATCGCTGCGGCATAGTGGGCCCATGACGGACGAACATGTCACCGGCGACCCGGCACCCACAGTCCTGGACGCCCCCGCGCTACACCGCTACGAGGTCCGCCTCGGCACGGAACTGGCCGGGTTCACCGAGTACCTGGACCGGGACAGCCAACGGATCTTCTTCCACACCGAGATCGGCGAACAGTACGGCGGGCGCGGCCTGGCGAGCCTGCTGATCCATGACGCGCTCGCCGCGACCGTGGGCCGGGGCAAGCGAATCGTCCCCGTCTGCCCGTTCGTCGCCGGCTACCTCGAGAAGCACGACGACTTCGCGGCCGAGGTCGACCCGGTGACGCCCGAGGCCCTGCAGGCCGTGCGGGACTCGCAGGCCTGACAGGCGCCGGTCCCGGACCCCGCCCGGAATTTTCGCGGTGCGCCCCGAGTTACCCACATAGTTGATCTTTTAACTAGATGATGGAGGGTGGCTCGATGGAACTCGGCTTGACGACGTTTGCGGAGGTCGGCACCGACGGCCGGAACGGGGGCGTGTCGCCGCGAGAGCGGCTCCGCAACCTCCTGGAGGAGGTCGAACTCGCGGAGCAGGTCGGCCTCGACGTGTACGGGGTCGGCGAGCACCACAGGGCGGACTTCGCCGCGTCCGCGCCCGCCGTCGTACTGGCCGCCGCCGCGGCGAGGACCGAGTCCATCAAGCTGACCAGTGCGGTGACCGTGCTGAGTTCCGACGACCCCGTGCGCGTGTTCGAGGAGTTCGCCACCCTCGACCTGATCTCGGGTGGCCGCGCCGAGGTGATGGCAGGCCGCGGCTCGTTCACCGAATCGTTCCCACTGTTCGGCTACGACCTCGCCGACTACGACGAGTTGTTCGTCGAGAAGCTCGGCCTGCTCCTGGCCATCCGCGATTCCGAGACCGTGACCTGGTCGGGCAACCACCGGGCGCCGCTGGATCGGCAGTCGGTCCACCCCAGGCCAGAGCGCCCGCTCCCGATCTGGGTCGGCGTCGGCGGCAACCCCGAATCCGTTGCCAGGGCGGGATTGTTGGGTCTGCCGATGGCGCTCGCCATCATCGGCGGCGCGCCGGCACGGTTCGCCCCGCTGGCCGATCTGCACCGTCGCGCCGTGGCGGAGGGCGGCCACCAGCCTCAACCGATCGCGGTACACGCGCACGGCTACATCGCCGACTCCGAGGACCAGGCCGCGGCCGAGTTCTACCCGAGCTATGCAGCCGCGATGACCGGGCTCGGCCGGGAACGCGGCTGGGCACCAATGAATCCCGCAAGCTTCGACGGCCTGCGCGGACCCGGGGGTTCGTTGATGCTGGGCAACCCGGAACAGGTCGCCGAGAAGATCGTCGACATGCGCGAGAGCCTCGGGATCGAACGGTTCATGCTGCACCCGAGCGTCGGTCCGCTCCCCCACGACAAGGTCATGCGGACCATCGAACTACTGGGCACGAAGGTGGCCCCGCTGGTCCGTCAGTAGCGGCCCAGCGGCGGCGCCGTCGGACCGACCGGCCACCAACTGGTCATGCGTACGACACCCAAATAGACTGTCCTGCCGTTACGATCCCTTTACTGGCCCCCGCGCGGTGCTGTTAGCGGGGGAACGCCGACGCAACGGGCCTCGGCGGGATCGACCGTCGGGAAGAGGCCAGATGTCCGTGGTGAATTGGGATACGCAGCAGGTGCGACATCGGATCCCGAGTTATGCGCACCCGGTGATTCGCCGTGGGCGGCTACTGGATTCGCTCTCGGCCGCGACGTCATCGCCGACGGACTCCCCGAACACGATCGCACTGCTCATCGCGCCCGTGGGGGCAGGAAAGACGATGCTCCTCGCGGACTGGGCCGCCGCCGCCGCCGCGCGGCCCGATCCCCCGACGATCGCCTGGCTCACCATCGAGGAACGGGACAACGACGTGGGCGCGGTCCGTTCCGCGGTCCGTTCGGCCCTGGAGAACTCCGGCAGCCCAGTGGTCTCCGAGGCGGTACGCCTGCTGCCGCCCACCGCCGAGGACGATTTCCCCGCTGCCCTGGCCCAGGCTCTCGAGTCGGTCGGCGAGCCGATCTGGCTGATCGTCGACGACGCGCACCTGCTGCACGAACCGGCGGCCCTCGAGTCGCTGGCGCAATACCTTCGCTGGGCACCGCCGAGCCTGCGCACCATCCTGGCCGGACGCTTCGAACCGCCCCTTGCCGTGCACCGAATGCGCCTCGAGGGCAGGGTCTTCGACCTCTCCCATCGCGAACTGGCCTTCACCGAAGACGAGGCGGCCATTCTCTTCGCGGAGCACGGGGTGCACCTCGACGCCTGCGACCTGGCCAAGATCCGCAGCCGCACCGAGGGGTGGGCGGCCGGCCTGCGGCTCGCCGCGATCTCCCTGGCACGCCACCCCGACCCCACCGCGATGATCACCGATTTCAGCGGGGACAGCAGGGTGGTCGCCGACTATCTCGTCAACGAGGTGCTGGACGGGCTCGCCGAGGCCGAGCGCGAGTTCGTCGTCGAGACATCGATCCCCGACGCCTTCACCGTCGAACTCGCCGAGGCGCTCACCGGGAACCGGGGCAGCCGCGATGTACTCGACACCCTCGAGCACTCCAATTTTCTCGTCGAGCGGGTGTCCGGCTCGCCGGGCTGGTATCGGTATCACCCGTTGTTGCGCGAGTATCTGCGCGCCGAGGTCGGCAGGCTGGGACGCCATGCTGTCGGAGACCTCGAGCGAGTCGCCGCCGGGTGGTTCGCTCGCAGCGGCGACCACGTGCACGCGCTCGAACACGCGCTGCACGCCGGCGACGACGACGCCCTGCTGGCACTGCTGCGGGAGTGCGGCCTTCGACTGGTGCTCGCGGGCGACTGGGCCGCCGTGATCGGAGTCCTCGACCGCGTGTCGCCGGCCGTGCGGGCGGATCCGTCCACCCGGCTGCTCAGGGTCGCCGCGGAGCTCGCCAGGGGCAACACCGCCGCCGCCTCGTCCACCCTGAGCGCGCTCGACCGCGCATCGGCGCAGGATCACGCGGAAATCCCTGCCGAGCTCGAAATGCTCGGAGACGGGCTCCGCGTGCAGGTCGCCGTTCAGACCGGCGGAATCGAAGATGCTCTCGAGACGTTGCAATCCGACCCGGTCGGCGAGGCAGGCGATCCCGAGCTCGACTCCTTCTCGCTACTCCAGGAGGGGATCGCCGAGATGTATCTCGGCCGGCTCGAGCCCGCGGGTAGGCACCTGGAAGACGCTCTGGCCACCGCGCGCGCCGCCGAGTTGCCCGCCGTCGTGCTGCAGGCCCTCGCCGCGCTGACCGCGGTGGCGGCGTACCGGGGCCGACTCGACGAGATGGCCGCCAGGGCGGCGGAGACCGCCGACCACAGCCGCGCCCACCAGCTCACCGACCACCGGCACTTCCACGTGGCCCAGCTGTTCGGCGCCCTCGGCCACTACCTGAGGGTCGAGGACGAGGCCACCGGCCGGCTGATGAGCCAGTGCGTTCCGCCTCTCGTGGACTGCGAGAACCCCGCGATGGGGCGGGTCGCCGTGCTCTTGGGAGCCATCCTCGAGTTCGAGACCACCGACGACCGGCATGCGGTGGCGAGGGTGATCCGGGACCATTGCGTGCCCGCGCGGAACCGACCGCTGCCGCCCGGCACCACCGCCCTTGTCGCGACCTCCGCCCAGCGGGCGTTCCTCCTCGTCGGGGAGCCCGTCTGGGCCGCCCAGGTCGCGGAGTCGACCGCGGCCGAACTCGGGTGCGGCGGCGAGGCCGCCGTACTGCATGCCACGATGTCGCTACACCACCGGCGGCTGGACGGGGCGCGGCGCGAACTCGCGCCGGTCCTCAGCGGCGAACTCGAATGCCTGTCGGATGTCACCCTCATCCGCGCATGGCTCATGGCGGCCACGATCGCGGACGCACGGGACGAATCGCTCACCGCGAGGGCCGCGCTGGTCGAGGCCCTCAGGATCGCCGAACCCGAGGCCGTCCTGCGCCCGTTCTACGACGGCGGCGAACCGATGAGGGATCTGCTGGACCGACACCGCGGGCGATTCGGTGTGTACGACAAGTTCGCCGAACGCGCGCGGTCGGTGATCCCGCAGTCCGCGCAGGGTGCGACGGACCTGCTCACCCCCCGCGAGATGGAACTCCTGATCGAGTTGCCCTCCTGGCACACCGCCGAACAGATCGCCGCGGACCTGTTCGTCTCCGTCAACACCGTCAAGACCCACCTGCGCGGTATCTACCGGAAGCTGGACGTTCGGACCAGGCGGGACGCCATCACCGAGGCCAGGGCGCGCGGGCTGTTGTGACGGCGGCTGTGCATTTCACCACTCGCGGGTGAGGCGCGCATCTCACCTCGGCGGACACTGGAAGTCGAAGGTCTACTGATCACCGATCAGCCCAGTCGACTCAGGAGGAGGCCCGTCGGTGGCACACCCCCAACCCGCCCGGGTCCGCTACGAGTTCCTCGTACGCGGTGATCTGTCCGAGCGCGTACTGGCCGCCTTTCCGGAGCTGAGCGTGGCGCCGACACCGCACGCCTATACGACGCTCTACGGCCCCGTCGACGGCGACGTCGAGCTGCGCGGAATGCTCGCGCGTTTCGACACGATGGGCCTGACGGTCATCGAGATGCGACGCCTACCCGACTGAGCCCGGGCAAAAGAAATCCGCACCCCCGGCCGACCGGCGGGTGCCGGTGGGCAGGAAATGCGGATTCTTGGCGCGTCTTGCGGTCAGTTCATGCCGCTGATGTTCGTCGAGCCGGTCACCGAGGAACCGATCAGCGGCTGGAGCGCCTTCTCCCCCTCCTTGATCACGGGGTCCATTCCGGAGAGGTTCGTCGAACCGGTCACGCTCGAGCCGATCAGCGGCTGCCCGTTCGGCATCGAGCTGCTGCCGCCGCCGCCGCCGATCGGCGCGCCGTTCTCGTTGGCACCGGCGAGGTTCACCGAGAGTGCGTCCTTGAGCTTGGCCCCGAACACGTTCGCGCCGGACAGGTTCGCCCCCGCCATGTTGGCGCCTGCCAGGTTCGCGTCCACGAGGTTCGCGCTGACCAGGTAGGCATTGGTCAGGTTGGCCCCGCTCAGGTCCGCGTTCCCGAGGAGCGAGTTCCCGAGGTTCGCGCTGCTCAGGTTCGCACCGGTCAGCTTCGCGCCGGACAGGTTCGCGCCGAGCAGGTTCGCACCGGACAGGTTCGCGCCGGCCAGGTTCGCGCCGGACAGGTTCACACCGACCAGGTTCGCCCCGACGCAGTCGGTGGCGTGCTCGGGGCTCGGGTTCGAGACGACTGTGCAGGTCCCGAGGACCGTGTCGGCGCTCGCGGTCGGCGCCACCGCCAGACCCACCATCGCGATTCCGGTGCTGAGGACCGCGACGCCAAGCCCACGGACAGCATTGTTCAAAGCCGACATGAATTTCCTACTTCCAGAACGACCCCGGCACGGGTCAAAATCACAGCCCGACGCGGACACATTAAACGAACGCAGCCGCCCCGTCCTTCTCTTTCGCGAAACAAACCGACCGACGGGTGAGATCCTGCGGGATTGCCGCGGCAGGTAGACTCTTCCTCATGCAGCGGGCGCTCCTTCTTCACCGCCGCGACGGGGTCTGATCCAGACTGGCCACCCGTCGCGGGGTTCAGACGCGCCGGTCGACACCATCGGACCAACAGTCCCTTCATCTCGGAGAATCGTCAATGTCATCCGCCGACGCTTTTACTTCCGGATCGCGCACCATCACGCCGCCGTCGAAGCCCGCACCTGCCGACCAGCCCGTCTGGAACCAGCAGAAGAACTCCTCCATGCCGACCTACCGGTACCGGCCGTTCGCCGAGGAGGTCGAGCCCATCTCCCTCCCGGACCGAACCTGGCCGGACAAGATCATCGACCGTGCCCCCCTCTGGTGCGCGGTCGACCTGCGTGACGGCAATCAGGCCCTCATCGACCCGATGAGCCCGGCCCGCAAGCGCCGCATGTTCGACCTGCTGGTCCGGATGGGCTACAAGGAGATCGAGGTCGGCTTCCCGTCGGCCAGCCAGACCGATTACGACTTCGTCCGCGAGATCATCGAGGACGGGGCGATCCCCGACGACGTGACGATCCAGGTCCTCACCCAGTGCCGCGACGAGCTGATCGAGCGCACGTTCGCCGCCTGCGACGGCGCCCGCAGCGTCATCGTGCACTTCTACAACTCCACCTCGATCCTGCAGCGCCGGGTGGTGTTCCGGGCCGAGCGCGAGGCGATCAAGAAGATCGCCACCGCAGGCGCCCGCAAGTGCCTGCAGGAGGCGGCGAAGTACCCGGACACCAACTGGCGGTACGAGTACTCCCCCGAGTCGTACACCGGCACCGAGCTGGAGTACGCGAAGGAGGTGTGCGACGCCGTCACCGAGGTGATCGCACCGACGCCCGAGAACCCGATCATCCTGAACCTGCCCGCCACCGTCGAGATGGCGACGCCGAACGTGTACGCCGACTCCATCGAGTGGATGAGCCGCAACCTGGCCCGTCGTGACTCCGTGATCCTGTCGCTGCACCCGCACAACGACCGCGGCACCGGTGTCGCGGCAGCGGAGCTCGGCTTCCAGGCCGGCGCGGATCGCATCGAGGGCTGCCTGTTCGGCAACGGTGAGCGCACCGGCAACGTCTGCCTGGTCACCCTCGGCCTGAACATGTTCACCCGCGGCGTCGACCCGCAGATCGACTTCTCCAGCATCGACGAGATCCGCCGCACCGTCGAATACTGCAACCAGCTGCCCGTCGCCGAGCGGCACCCGTACGGCGGCGACCTGGTGTACACCGCGTTCTCCGGCAGCCACCAGGACGCGATCAACAAGGGCCTCGACCAGATGAAGATCTCGGCAGACGCGCAGGACGCCGACGTCGACGACATCCTCTGGGCGGTCCCCTACCTGCCGATCGACCCGAAGGACGTCGGCCGCAGCTACGAGGCCGTGATCCGGGTGAACTCGCAGTCCGGCAAGGGCGGCGTCGCCTACATCATGAAAGCCGACCACGGCCTGGTGCTGCCGCGCCGCCTGCAGATGGAGTTCTCCACCGCCGTCCAGAGGATCACCGACGGCGAGGGCGGCGAGGTCTCCCCCAAGGAGATGTGGGACGTCTTCAACGAGGAGTACCTGGCTCCGATCAGCCCGCTGGAGCGGATCCGCCAGAAGGTGACCGCCTCCGAGGAGGACGGCGGCACCGACGCCATCACCGCCGTGGTGAAGGCGAACGGCAAGGAACACGAGATCGCGGGCTCCGGCAACGGACCGCTGGCCGCGTTCGTCGACGCACTCGGGACCATCGGCTTCGACGTCCGGGTGCTGGACTACAGCGAGCACGCCATGTCCGCGGGCGACGACGCGCAGGCCGCGGCCTACGTGGAGTGCGCGGTCACCCGGCCCGACGGTGTCACCAAGACGGTGTGGGGCGTCGGCATCGCGACCTCCATCACCACCGCCTCGCTGCGCGGCGTGGTCTCCGCGGTCAACCGCGCTTACTAGGCGCTACGCGTCTGTGCGCGCGTCGTACCCCGGTTGGGGTACGACG
>NZ_JBSGTR010000087.1:0-16292 GCF_053607505.1 Rhodococcus sp. NPDC055112 | reverse complement strand
CGTCCAACCTCGTGTCCCGCGCCTCTCGGCCGGGTCGGTGTCCGTGTCGCTCTGACTCGACAAAAGTTACGCGAACAAGAACACAGCGTCAAATCGCCTGGTCAGCGCCGTTAGAGGGAATCGTCTTCGCTTGCGCCCCTGTATTCGGGGGTCGCGGATAGCCTGGCGTCATGCTCCTCGCACCCCGTTATGGCCAGGCGACGCTGTCCGACCTCGTTCCTTCCGTGCTCGCTCATCTCGGCGTCGCCGGCGAGACGGACCGGATCGGCCTCGATCTGTCGGGCGTCTCCCGTGTCTGTGTGCTGCTGATCGACGGACTCGGCGCCGAGCTCTTGGCGTCACACCCCGAGGCGGCGCCCTTTCTGTCCGAGAGACTCGGCCCCATCTTGACCGCGGGCTTCCCGACCACCACCGCGACCAGCCTCGCGTCGCTCGGCACCGGATTGCCCTCCGGACAGCATGGAGTGGTCGGCTACCTCATCCCCGCGGCCGGGCAGGACCGCTTGATGAACCCGCTGAAATGGCGCCTGCACGGCGAGGGACCCCGGGTGGACCTGCTCAAGGAACTGGTACCCGAGGAGTTTCAGCCGACGCCGACCGCTTTCGAGCGCGCCGCAGCGGCCGGCATCTCCGTGTCCCGGGTGGCCCCGCCCTACCAGGGCGGTTCCGGACTGACCAGGGCCGCGCTGCGCGGCGGGGAGTTCCTGCCCAGCTTCTCGCTCGGTGACCTTGTCGACGCGTCGGCGAGTGCGCTCCGGCTGGGTTCTCGATCCCTGGTCTACGCCTATCACGGCGAGTTGGACCTGACCGGGCACGCCAGGGGCCCGGCCTCGGCGGCGTGGGCCCTGGAGTTGGCGCAGGTCGACCTGATGGCGCGCCAGCTCGCCGAGCGGCTGCCGAGCGACGGCGCGCTGATCGTCACCGCCGACCACGGCATGGTCGAGGTGCGATCCCCCGTCGACATCGACACGTCCCCCGAACTGACGGAGGGCGTCCGCCTGATCGGCGGCGAGCCACGGGCCCGCCATGTCTATACGGACGACGGCGCCGCCGACCAGGTCGTCGCGTCCTGGCGGGACCGCCTCGGCGACGGGTTCGCTGTGCTGACCCGCGCCGAGGCGATCGACAACGGCTGGTTCGGCCCGACCGTCTCCCCCGCGGCCACCGAACGGATCGGCGACGTGATCGCGATAGCCCGCGGATCGAGCGCGCTGATCCGTACCGGCGCCGAGCCGCTCCAGTCCATGCTCATCGGTCACCACGGATCACTCACCTCCGCCGAGCTACACGTGCCGCTGCTGGTGTTCCGGGGGTAGCTCGGACGGGGCAGGCGCGAGTTCCGCACTACGCAGAACTTCGCCAGGCACTCAGCCGGTCAGGCCGGCGGCGGCGCCGCGGTGTGACCGCGCACCAGTTCGGTGTCGAGCATCTCGACGGTGGCCACACCGGAATGCGACGGCGTCAGGAGCAGCGCCCCCGCCCGCCTGCCCTTTTCCTCCGCGGGCTGGCGAACGGTGGTCAGGCCCTCCCGCAGCGCCTCGTCGACGCCGTCGAACCCGGTGATGGACAGCTGGCCGGGCACGTCGATGCCGCGCCACCGCGCAAAGTCCAGGGCACCGAGCGCCAACACATCCGTGGTGCACAGCAGCGCGGTGATCCGTGGATTGGTCGCGAGCGCCTGCTCGGCCGCCGAGTGACCGGACCGCGAGCTGTGTTCCGCGCGCTCGATCACGGTCAACGATCGCGGGTCCAGCCCGGCGGAGGCAAGGGCGTCGCGCACCCCGGCTATCCGTTCGCGCTGGACGTGGAAGTTCGGTGAATCGAGACGGTCGGAGCCGGCCACACCGTCCCGATGGTCCCGGCCGAGCCTCATGCAGACGACGCCGATGTCCTTGTGCCCCAACGACAACAGATAGTCGGCGATCTTGCGCATCGCGCCGCGATCGTCGATCCCGACCAGCGACGCGCCCTCGATCTCGCGCGGCTGGTCGCAGATCACCATCGGCAGGCGGCGCTCGAGGACCGCGGCCAGGTACGGGTCGTCGTCGGCCACGGAGTAGACGACGAAACCGTCAACCCCGGCCTGCTGCACCACGGCTGCGGACTGGACGTCGTCGCGTCCCGGCCCGGCCGGGATCAGCAGCAGCCCCTCGCCTGCCGCCTCGCAGGACTCGGCCAGACCGGCCAGGAAGCTCATCGCGGCCGGATCCCGGAAGGAGTAGCTCAGCGCCTCGGTGAGCAGCAGGCCTACCGCGCCCGCCTTGCGGGTGCGCAGCGAGCGCGCGACCGGGTCCGGGCCGGGGTAACCGCGCCGCTTGGCCGCCTCGAGCACCCGTTCGCGGAGTTCGGTCGACAGCTGATCGGGGCGGTTGTAGGCATTCGAGACCGTCGTCCGGGAGACCTTGAGCTCCGCCGCGAGGGACGCCAGCGTCGCCTGACGGCGCGGATGACGGGACCTGGGCATAACGGGACGGTACGCAATGCCGCGAGTGACCATCAGCACGCCCCCTCCAATGTACAACGGAAACGATTTCCATTAATATCTAGGCCATGCCCAAGGGAGATCTGACGCCACTCACCGTCCCGACCCGGCGCAGGCGCCGATCGGCGATCACCACTGTCGGCCTGGCGCTCGTGGGGGCATTGACCCTCGCCGCCTGCTCGTCCGACCCGGATGCGGGCGCAGGCACCGCCCCGCTCGCCGACGGACAGCGCGCCAACATCGTCGCCTCGACCGACGTCTGGGGCTCGGTGGCCGCGGCCGTCGCGGGTGACCGGGCCGACGTCACGTCGATCATCGACGACGCGTTCGCCGACCCGCACTCGTTCGAGGCCAGCCCCCGGGACGCCGCCGCCATCACCGATGCCGACCTGGTCGTCTACAACGGCGGCGGCTACGACGAGTTCATCGACGACGTCCTCGCAGGCACACCGGGCAAGCGGACCGTCGACGCGTTCACCCTGTACGGCACCGATACCGACCTGCACGGCGACCACAACCACGATCACGTGGCCGAGGCCGCTGCCGCCCCGGCCGCCGCGACGACCGCCCCCGCGGAACCCGCTGCGGCCGAGCATGACTCGCACGACGGCCACGACCACGACCACGGCGGCGTCAACGAGCACGTCTGGTACGACATCCCGACCGTGGACGCAGTCGCCAAGCAGATCGCCGCTGAGCTCGGCGCGATCGACCCCACCAACGCCGCGGCGTACACCGCCAACGCGGCGACCTTCCACGGACAACTGCACGCCGTCACGGCCATCACCGATTCGATCGCCGCCGGGCATCCGCAGGCGCCGGTCGCGCAGACCGAGCCGATCGCCCACTACCTGCTGGTTGCGACCGACCTCAGGGACGAGACGCCGCCGGACTTCACGAAGGCCATCGAGGACGGCAACGACCCGCCGCCCGCGGCCGTCGCGGCGACGCGGGATCTGCTCGCCGACAAGAAGGTGAAGGTCCTGATCTACAACAGCCAGACACAGGACAAGGCGACCCAGAACATCCGTGAGGCCGCCGAGTCGGCCGGCATCCCGGTCGTCGAAGTCACCGAGACCCTGCCCGACGGGTTCGACTACATTCAGTGGCAGACCCGCACCGCCGAATCGCTCGCTGCGGCCTTGAACGCCGCCCGCTGAGAACCGCGCGCCGAAGAAGAATCCACCGGTCACGCGTATCGGCAACGAGCCGCGTGACAACCAGACCCGGAATGGCCCCGTGACCCACCCTGCCCCCGACGCACCGAGCGTCAGTCGAACACCCGCCGTCGAGCTGAGAGGCGCCCGGCTGGCCTACGGCGACCGCACTCTGTGGTCCGGACTGGACCTGAGCGTCGAGCAGGGTGAGTTCGTCGCGGTCCTCGGCCCCAACGGGTCCGGCAAGACCTCGCTCCTGAAGGTCCTGCTCGGCCAGCTCCCCCTGTCCGAGGGCACCGCCACGATCGCGGGAACGCCTGCCAGGACCGGGAACTCTCACGTCGGATACGTGCCGCAGCAGAAGACGATGGACGAGGGCCTGCCGCTGCGCGGACGCGACCTGGTCGGGCTCGGCGTGGACGGCCACCGCTGGGGCACCGGGTTCCGCTCCCGCCGTTCCCGCCGGGCCATCGTCGACGACGCCATCGACCAGGTGGGCGCCCGGGCCTTCGCCGATGCGCCGGTCGGCTCGCTGTCCGGCGGCGAGCAGCAGCGACTGCGGGTCGCGCAGGCACTGGTCGGCGATCCCAAGGTGCTGCTCTGCGACGAGCCGCTGCTCAGCCTGGACCTGGCCAACCAGCACCGGGTCTCCGACCTGATCAACCAGCGCCGGCTCGGTCACGACACCGCCGTGCTGTTCGTCACCCACGAGATCAACCCGATCCTGCCGCTGGTCGACCGGGTGCTGTACCTGGTCGACGGGCGGTTCCGGATCGGCACGGCCGCCGAGGTGATGACCTCGGAGGTGCTCTCCGAGCTGTACCAGACGGACGTCGAGGTGCTGCATGTGCGCGGACGGCTCGTCGTCGTCGGCACCGGCGACGCCATCGACGCGCTCGGTTCCACGGGCACCGACGGAATCCACCACGAGGCGCACGAATGAACGAGAAGCTCGCAGACACGTTTTCGAAGATGTTCGACTGGCAGGCCACCATCGACCTGCTGCAGTACGACTTCGTGCAGCAGGCCCTGCTCGCCGCCGCCATCCTCGGCCTGCTCGCGGGTGCGATCGGTCCGCTGATCATCAGTAGGCAGATGTCGTTCGCGGTGCACGGCACCAGCGAACTGTCACTGACCGGTGCCTCCGCCGCGCTGCTGGCCGGGATCAGCGTCGGGGTCGGCGCCATCGTCGGCTCGGTGTTCGCGGCCGTGCTGTTCGCGCTGCTCGGATCCAAAGTGCGCGAACGGGACTCGGTGATCGGCGTGGTCCTCTCGTTCGGTCTCGGTCTGTCCGTGCTGTTCATGTGGCTGTATCCGGGACGCACCGGCACCAGCTTCTCGCTGTTGGTCGGCCAGATCGTCGGGGTGGGCAACAGCGGCCTGCAACTGCTGCTGGTGTGTGCGGTGCTCGTGCTGGCGGTGCTGGTCGTGGTGTACCGGCCGCTGCTGTTCGCGAGCACCGATCCGGACGTCGCGCTGGCCCGCGGCGTTCCGGTTCGAGCGCTTTCCATCGTGTTCGCGGTGCTGGTCGGCGTCGCCGCGGCGCTCGGCGTGCAGATCGTCGGTGCGCTGCTGGTGCTCTCGCTGCTGATCACCCCCGCGGCCGCCGCGGCCAGGATCACCTCGAGCCCGCTCCGGACGACGCTGTTCTCGATCCTGTTCGCCGAGATCGCCGCGGTCGGTGGCATCCTGCTGTCGCTGGCCCCTGGCGTGCCGGTGTCCAGCTTCGTCACCACCATCTCGTTCGTGATCTACCTGGCATGCAGGGCGATCGGGTCGCGTCGCGGCAACTCCGGACGGGTCGCGGTCCCCGCCTGAATCCGCGCCGCGGCCTAGGATTCGAGGCGTGGCATCCATCGACCTCAACAGCGATCTCGGCGAGAGCTTCGGCGCCTGGCGACTCGGCGACGACGAGGCCATGCTCACCCTGGTGACCAGCGCGAATGTCGCGTGCGGGTTCCACGCGGGTGATCCGACCACGCTGTTGAACACCTGCCGGTCCGCGGCGCAGCGGGCCGTGCGGATCGGCGCGCAGGTCGGCTATCGGGATCTGGCCGGATTCGGGCGTCGCTTCATCGACATCGCCCCAGCGGACCTGACGGCGGACGTGATCTATCAGATCGGCGGCCTCGACGCCCTCGCGCAGACCGTCGGCTCCGCCGTCGGGTACGTCAAACCCCATGGCGCCCTGTACAACGCGATCGTGCACCACCGCGAGCAGGCCCGCGCCGTCGTCGCGGCCGTGGTCGCGTACGACCCCACCATCCCGGTGCTCGGGCTGCCGGGTTCGGTCTTCCTGGCGGAGGCGGAGGCCGCCGGCCTGCGCACCGTGGCCGAGGCATTCGCCGACCGCGGGTACACCCCGAAAGGCGAGCTGGTGCCCCGCGGAATGCCGGGCGCGATGCTCTCGGACCCGGAGTCCGTTGCCGCGCGGGTGCTGCGGATGGTCGAGCACGCGGAGATCGAGGCCGTCGACGGCACCGTCCTGGCCTCGCCTGCCGAATCCATCTGCGTGCACGGGGATTCGCCGTCCGCGGTCGCGATGGCCACCGCCATCCGCGCGCGACTCGACGGCGCGGGCGTGCGCGTGGAGCCGTTCGTCTGATGCGCCTGCTCGACGCGGGGGACGGCGGGGCGCTCGCCGAGTTCGACGACCTGGACACCGTCCTCGCGCATTACCGGGCGCTGGACGCGAACCGCCCGGCGGGCGTCATCGACCTGGTGCCTGCCGCCCGGACGATCCTGGTGCGGTTCGACCCCCTGCGCGTCGATCGAGCCCGCATCGCGCGCTGGCTGCGCGAGACCGGCCCGGAGTCCGGTACCCAGGCGGAGACCGGTGCGCTGGTACGGATCCCCGTTCACTACGACGGCCCGGACCTGGCCGCGGTCGGTGAACTGACGGGCCTCGGTCGTGAGGGCGTCGTCGCGGCACACACGGGCAGTGATTGGACCGTCGCCTTCGCCGGCTTCGCCCCGGGGTTCGGGTACCTCGTCGGTGGCGATGCCCGGCTGTGGGTGCCCCGCCGGGACGACCCGCGCACCGAGGTGCCCGCGGGCGCGGTCGGGCTGGCGGGCGAGTTCTCCGGCGTCTACCCCAGGAAGTCGCCTGGCGGCTGGCAGCTGATCGGCCACACCACCGAGCAGATGTGGGACGCCGACCGCGAGCCGCCCGCGCTGCTCCGACCAGGGGACACGGTCCGGTTCGTCGCGGTCTGAGCGGGTCGCCGAGTGTGCGGGTGATGACGCACCTACTCGGCCGATGCGCCGGAAGGTGCACACTCGGCGGGGTCAGGGGCGCGGCCGAGTGCTGCGCCAGGCGGTCAGCACACCGGCGGCGGCGAACGCGGCGAAGAACCCGAACAACAGCCTGGCCGAATCCGCCATCGACCCGCCGAGATTGACCAGGACGCCCGCCGACGCCGACCCCACCGCGTTGGAGACCAACTGCACGGTGTTGATCGCGGCAGCCGCCTTTCCTCCCTCGACCTCGTCGTGCTCGGCGCCCATCGCGAAGGTCGACAGGTGCGGCCACGCCACGCCGATGCCCGCGCCGCCCAGCACCAGCGCCGCGACCCAGACCCCGATCACCCACGCCGTCGCCCCCTCCCGCTGCGTCGCCGCCGCGACGAGGAACCCGATCGTCACCAGGGCGGGCCCGGCGACGACCAGGGCGCGCACCGTCGACCTGCGTGCGGCGCCCGCGCTGGAGATCTCGCCCAGCGTCCAGCCGACGGCGAGCGCGGCCCCGAGAAAACCCGCCGCCAAGGGCTCGAGGCCACCTAGTCGCTGACCGAACAGCGGCACGAAGGTCTCGGCGGTCGACGCGACCGCGAGCAGCGCGAACGTCGCATAAGTCCACTTCAGGGTGTTGCCGGGGGTGAACGTCGCGGCGGGGAGCACCCTGGTGCTCGCGCGCCGCTCGTGCGCGACGAAGGCGACCAGCAGCACGACGCCCGCGACGACCCCCAGCGCGGTGAGCGACGCGTTCGTCGCGATGCCAGCCACGCTCACCAGCAGCGCCGCCGCGGACAGCAGCAGCATCGACACGGCCGGGACGCCGACCCGGGGCCCCTCGATCCGCTCCCCCGTGATGTACCGGGGCACGATCGCCGCGATGCCTGCCGCCAGCACCGCGAGCACGACGAAGGCGAGCCGCCAGGCCCCGAACTGGGCGAACAGCCCGCCCAGTGCGGGACCCACGAACGTCCCGACGCCCCACATCCCGGAGACCAGCGCCGAGGCTCGGGCCCACAGATGCTGCGGCAGCGTGGACCGGATCAGCGCGTAGCCCAGTCCGCTGAGCAGCCCGCCGCCGAAGCCCTGCAGGCCACGGCCCGCCAGCAACACGAACATGTCCGGCGCGACGGCGCACACCACCGTGCCGGCCGCGAACAACCCGATGGCGGCGAGGTAGGCGCCCCGCGGCCCCGCGACCGCGAGCAGCCGGCTCACCAGGACCGCCGAGATCACCGAGGCGACAAGGAAGATCGTGGTGGCCCACGCGTAGAACCGCGCTCCCCCGATCTCGTCGACGGCGGACGGGAGCAGGCTGGTGGTCAGGTAGATGTTGATCGCGTACAGCGCGACGCCGCCGGCAAGCACCACCATCGGCCCGAGGTAGTCGGGGCCGAGCAACTGCCGCCAGCCGCGGTCCAGCCGAGGGGTCGTGGTGTCGGTCGGCGCCATGACAACAAGGCTAAAACCTCAAGCAGAGTCGAGGTCAAGGCCGCGGGGGTCCTCGCCGAGTGTGCAGTTGCCGAGGCATCGCCCGGGTAGCGGCGAGGCCAGGTGCACACTCGACGGACGGGTGCTAGCCGCCGAGCGCGAACGCGACGAGGAAGCCGAGCGCGGTGGACAGCCCGACCCACCAACCGCCCTCGCGGTACGCCTCCGGCATCAGCGAGTCCGCGAGCACCGCGATCGTCGCGCCGCCCGCGAACGCCTGGATCACCGAGATCTGCCGATCTGGGATGGCGTCGGCGGCCGCATTCGCGGCGATCACCACCAGCACCAGCACAACGGCGGTCACCGTCCACAGCAGAATCGCCCGGCGGCGGTTGAAGTTCGGCTGCTTTCGCATCGACGCCGCGCCCGCGACGGCCTCGGGCACATTGCCGACCGCGACCGCGACCAGCAGCACCAGGCCACCACCCGCGCTCAGCGAGACACCAAGCGCGGTGTTCTCCGGGATGCCGTCGAGCAGCGTGCCGAGCATCAGCGCCCAGCCGAGCGCCGCTGGGCCGAGCTTGTTCTCGATGAGGTGATCGGACACCACGTAGACGAGCGCGCCCGCCATCAGGGCGGTTCCGGCGACAAGCACGCCCTCGGCCTCGAAGGCCGGCTGGAACAGCTCCGTCGACACCGCCGCGACCATGGTGCCCGCGCCGAACGCCATCAGGGCCGCCAGCAGTGGCCGGGGCAGGTCGTAGCGAAGCCCGACGATCGCCCCGATGAGCAGGGGGACCGCTGTTCCCAGCCCGTACAGAGCGGCAGTGACCATCCGGCGATCGTACTGTCGCGGCCGGGGATGGGCGACAATCGTCGGGTGGCTTGGCTCGAGGTGTTGCGCACCGGGGCAATGACCACGGTCCAGGACCGTGGCAGGCCCGGATTCGCCGCGCTCGGCGTCGGCGCGTCGGGGGCCGCCGATCGCGGATCCCACGACAGCGCAAACCGGTTGGTGGGCAACGACCCCCGGGCCGCGACCCTGGAGGTGACGCTCGGCGGGCTCGCGGTCCGAGCGCACGGCGACCTGACCGTCGCGGTCACCGGTGCCCGGGTCCCGCTGTCGGTGAACCACACCCCGAGCGCGGACTACAGCGCGGTGCACCTGTCCGACGGCGACGTGCTGGCCCTCGGCTACGCCACCGACGGCCTGCGCTGCTACCTCGCCGTGCGCGGTGGGGTGGATGCCCCGCCGACGCTCGGCAGTCGCGCGACCGACACGCTCGCCGGGCTCGGCCCGGAGCCGGTGCGGGCAGGCGACCGGCTGGCCGTCGGCGAACTGAGTTCCGCCTGGCCTGCAGACGAGATCATCCCGCCGCCCCCGGCGAACCCCTCCCCCGCCCGGCTGCGGGTTCGGCTCGGGCCGCGGTCGGAACTGTTCGAGGCCGCCGCCGTCGACACGCTGTTCGGCCAGCCGTGGACGGTGTCGACGGACAGCAACCGGGTGGGCGCGCGGCTGCGGGGCGCCGAGCCGCTGCGGCGCAGGGACACCGCCGAACTGGCGAGCGAGGGCATGGTGCCGGGTTCGCTGCAGGTGCCGAGCGGCGGACAGCCGGTGCTGTTCCTGGCGGACCATCCGGTGACCGGCGGCTACCCGGTGATCGCGGTGGTCGTCGACGCCGACCTGGGCGTGGCCGCGCAGCTGGCGCCGGGCGCGCAGGTGCGATTCGCGCCCGCGAACAGCTCGTCTCAGCCGGCCTGAAGGGCGCGAACCAGGTCGCGGGCCAGCCGCAGCAGGTCCAGGTCCCGCCCGCGCGGCCCGAGGATGCACAGCCCGACGGGGACGCCGTCGGCGGTCGGCAGCGGCACGCTCACCGCGCACCGGCCGCTCAGGCCCGCGATGCAGGTCAGCTCCATGGTGGCGGCCCTGGCCCCCTCGATCACCGGCCCGCCGAGCGTCGCGTCCGCCCGGGTCGGCGCCACCGAAGACGCTGACGGCAGCACCAGCAGGTCGTCGCCGAGCCATCGATCGATGCCGTCGCGGATCTGCTGCATCCGGCCGACGGCACGGTCCCGATCCGCGTCGGTGTAGCAGGCCGCCGTCTCGAACCGCGAGCCGACGTCCGGGCCGAGGCTGTCGCGGTGGCGGGAGATCCACGCGCCGTGCGCCCGCCACGCCTCCCACCCCTGCACCGTGCGGAAGACCTCGGCCCAGCCGGACAGCACGCTCGCGTCGAAGGCGCTCCGATCGATCCGCGGGAGGTCACCCGCTCCCCGCCACCGAGCCACAGCGCCTTCGATCGCGGCGCGCACCGGAGTCGAGGCCAGCCCGATGAGCTCGTCTGACACGACCGCCCGAGCGAACCCGCGTTCGGGGGTGACGGGCAGCAGCACCTGCCCGACCGCGAGGAGCGTGTCCGGGTCGCGCGTCATCCACCCGACGGTGTCGAAGGTCGGTGCCAGCGGGAGCACACGGTCGGCGCGGACGACGCCGTGCGTTGGCCTGATCCCGCACAGCCCCTGATAGGAGGCGGGGACGCGGATCGAGCCGCCGGTGTCGGTGCCGAGCCCGATGGTGGCCTCGCCGAGCGCGACCGCCGCCGCGGGTCCCGCGCTGGACCCGCCGGGGATCCGGTCCGGCGCACCCGGATTCGGCGGGGTCCCGTAGTGGGCATTGGTGCCTGCCAGGCTGTAGGCGAACTCGTCGGTGCGCGCGATCCCGGCGATCGCCGCACCCGCCTCGAGCAGCGCGGCGACGGCAGGCGCCGTCGACGTTGCCGGTCGGGCTTCCGCGAGCCACTGCTCGTTGCCCGCCCCGACCGGGTACCCGGCGACGTCGTACAGGTCCTTGACCGCGACGGTCATCCCGGCGAGTGGCCCCCGCCCGGTCGGCTCGACCAGGGGCGTGCCGAATTCCCGCCACACGGTCGGGTCGACCACGGAAACCTCCTGGTCAGGCACTGTGGCGGAGCGGCTATCGCCTCCGCTGCCGGGCGATGTCGGCGAGCACGACGCCCGCGGCGACCGAGGCATTGAGCGACTCGACCGGACCCGCCATCGGGATGCTGAGGATGGAGTCGCAGGACTCGCGGACCAGGCGGGACAGGCCCTTGCCCTCCGAGCCGACGACCACGACAACCGGTCCGGTGCCGTCGTACTCGTCGAGGGTGGTGTCGCCCCCGGCATCGAGGCCGACGATCTGCACGCCCTTGGACGCCCAGTCCTTCAGCGTCCGGGTCAGGTTGGTGGCCTGCGCGATCGGCAGCCGGGCCGCCGCGCCTGCGCTGGTGCGCCACGCGACCGCGGTGACGCTGGCGCTGCGACGCTGCGGGATGACCACGCCGTGACCGCCGAACGCCGCCACCGAACGCACCACGGCGCCCAGGTTGCGCGGGTCCGTGATGTTGTCGAGCGCCACCAGCAGCGCGGGCTCCTGGTGCTTGCGGGCCTCGGCGATGAGATCGTCCGGGTGCGCGTACCGGTACGGGGGCACCTGCAGGGCGACGCCCTGGTGCAACCCGTTGGCGCTCATCCGGTCCAGGTCCGTGCGCGGGACCTCGAGGATCGAGATGCCCGCCTCGGCCGCCAGCTGCACACTCTCGGTGAGCCGCTCGTCGCTCTCGGTGCCGACCGCGACGTACAGCGCGGTCGCGGGCACGCCCGCACGCAGGCACTCGACGACCGGGTTGCGGCCCAACACGTTCTCGGGGCCGGCATCACCCTTGCGCGGCGAGCCGCCGCGGCCGCGCGGTGCGCTGCCACCGGTGCGGCCACCCGTCTCGGCGGCGCGGGCCGCCGCCCTCGCCCGCTTGGCGGCGGGGTGCTTGGTGCGCTCGACCGCGGGCGGGGTGGCCCCGCGCCCCTCGAGGCTGCGCCTGCCCTTGCCTCCGGAGCCCGCGACCTGGCCCTTCTTGGTGCCGCTCTTGCGGATCGCGCCGCGCCTGCTCGAATTGCCAGCCATTACTGTCCCGCTTCGTTGTGGTTCGTCTTGAGGGACCACTCGGGCCCGCTCGGTGTGTCGGTGACCTCGACGCCCGCCGCGGCGAGCCGGTCCCTGATCTCATCGGCGGCGGCCCAATCCTTGTCCGCCTTCGCCTTCTGGCGCGCATCGAGATTCGCGCGCACCAGAACATCGAGCGCCGCATGGGCCGCCGAGCCGTCGTCGACATCGGCCGCCCAGTGCGGGTCGAGCGGGTCCACCCCGAGGATGCCCATCATGGCCCGCACCTGACCGGCGATCTCCAGCGCCGCGGTCAGGTCGCCTGCGTCGAGCGCCTTGTTCCCCTCGGTCTTGCTGCCGTGGATCTCGGCCAGCGCCTTCGGCACCGCGAGGTCGTCGTCGAGCGCGGCACCGAACCCCTCGGTCCACTTGCCGACCGGGATCTCACCCGCCCGCTCGCGGGTCTTGAGGATGAAGGCCTCCAGGCCTCGGTAGGACTCGGCGGCCACCTCAAGCGCATGATCGGAGTACTCGAGCATGGAACGGTAGTGCGCCCCGCCCAGGTAGTACCGGAGCTCTTGCGGCCGAACCTTCTTCAGCACGTTCGGCACCGACAGCACATTGCCGAGCGACTTCGACATCTTCTCGCCGCCCATGGTGACCCAGCCGTTGTGCAGCCAGTACCGGGCGAACCCGTCGCCCGCCGCCCGGCTCTGCGCCATCTCGTTCTCGTGGTGCGGGAACACCAGGTCCAGCCCGCCGCAGTGGATGTCGAACTCGGCGCCCAGGTAGGCCTCCGCCATCGCCGAGCACTCCAGGTGCCAGCCCGGACGTCCGCGTCCCCACGGCGTCGGCCAGGACGGCTCGCCCGGCTTCTCGGCCTTCCACAGCGTGAAGTCCCGCGGGTCGCGCTTGCCCTCGGCCGCGCTCTCGCCCTGGTGCACGTCGTCGAGCTTGTGGCCCGACAGCGCGCCGTACGGCGCGTAGCTGCGGACGTCGAAGTAGACGTCACCCGCGGCGGCGTACGCGTGGCCCGCGTCGATCAGGCGCTGCATCATCTCGACCATCTGGGTGACGTGGCCGGTCGCGCGGGGCTCCACCGAGGGAGGCAGCACGCCGAGCCGGTCGTAGGCCCAGTCGAAGGCGCGCTCGTAGGTCGCCGCCCACTCCCACCACGGCCGCCCGGCGTCGGCGGCCTTGTTCAGGATCTTGTCGTCGATGTCGGTGACGTTCCTGATGAAGGCGACGTCGTAGTCGTGCGCGAGCAGCCAGCGCCGCAGCACGTCGAACGCGACGCCGCTGCGCACATGGCCGATGTGCGGCTCGCCCTGGACGGTCGCACCACAGAGATAGATCGACGCGTGTCCGGGGGCCAGCGGAACGAAGTCACGCAGGGCCCGCGTCTCGGTGTCGAATAGGCGCAGGGTCACGACGTGCGATCTTACCGGCCCGAACCGGTGTCAAGTACCAGCGCGGTCGCGACGGCCGCGAAGCCCTCACCCCTGCCGGTGAGTCCGAGACCGTCGGTGGTCGTCGCGGAGACCGAGACGGGAGCCCCGAGCACCTCGGAGAGCACGTCCTGCGCCTCCACCCGGCGGGGACCGATCTTGGGACGATTCCCGATCACCTGGACCGCGGCGTTGCCGATCCGCAGGCCCTCGGCCTCGATCAGCCTGCGCACCTCGGTCAGCAGCACCGCGCCGCTGGCCCCGTCCCATTCCGGCCTGCCGGTGCCGAACACCGAGCCGAGGTCGCCCAGTCCCGCCGCCGACAACAGCGCGTCGCACAGCGCGTGCGCGGCGACATCGCCGTCCGAGTGACCGGCGCAGCCGTTCTCATCCGCGAACAACAGCCCGGCGATCCAGCACGGTCTGCCGACCTCGATCGGATGGACGTCGGTGCCGATTCCCACTCGCACGGTTGCCCGGCTCCCTACTGCTCGATCGGTTCGTCGTTCGCCAGCGCCCTGGCCAGCGCCAGGTCCAGCGGGGTGGTGATCTTGAAGGCCAGCGGATCCCCGACGATGGTCCTGACCCGACCACCGATCCGTTCGACCAGGCCCGCGTCGTCGGTGGCCAGCGAGTCGGCGGCCGCGTAGGCACGCCGCAGCAGATCCGCGGTGAATCCCTGCGGCGTCTGCACGGCTCGCAGCTCCGAGCGTTCAGGGGTGCCGGTCACCGCGCCGAGCAGGTCGACCGTCTTGATGGTGTCGGAGACCGGCATGGCGGGCACCACCGCGTCACGGCCGGCGCGCAGCTCCGCCACGACGCGGGCGATCAGGGGCGGCGGGGTCAGTGCCCGGGCCGCGTCGTGCACGAGCAGCAGGTCCGCGTCCTCGGCGGCCGCGAGCCCCGCGCGAACCGAGTCGGTCCGTTCGGCGCCGCCTGCGACGACGTCGACGCCATCGGGCAGCTCCGCGCGCACCGAGTCGATCCGGTCCGCGGGCACGATCACCACGACACGGTCGACGACACCGGACTCGATCAGTCCTTCGACTGCGAGCCGGAGCATGGAGACACCGCGCAGGGTGACGAACGCCTTCGGGATGCCCTCCCCGAGGCGCTCACCGCGCCCGGCAGCGGGCACCAAAGCAATGACCCGGCCTCCGCTGCGCACTTCGGCCGGGTCAGTCACGTTGTTCATGTGTCAGGACGCTGCTGCGAGGACCTCGTCGAGGATGATCTCGGCCTTGGCGTCGTCGGTGCCCTCGGCGAGCGCGAGCTCACCGACGAGGATCTGACGTGCCTTGGCAAGCATCCGCTTCTCGCCCGCGGACAGACCGCGGTCCTGCTCGCGACGCCACAGGTCGCGGACGACCTCGGCAACCTTGTTCACATCGCCGGAGGCGAGCTTCTCGAGGTTGGCCTTGTAACGGCGCGACCAGTTGGTCGGCTCCTCGGTGTGCGGCGCACGCAACACCTGGAAGACCTTGTCCAGGCCTTCCTGCCCGACAACGTCACGGACGCCGACGTACTCGGCGTTATCCGCGGGGACCCGGACGGTCAGGTCGCCCTGAGCGACCTTGAGAACGAGATATTCCTTTTGTTCACCCTTGATGGTGCGAGTTTCGATTGCCTCGATCAGCGCCGCTCCGTGGTGGGGGTATACGACGGTGTCTCCGACCTTAAAAATCATCTGTCCCGTGCCCCTTTCGATCTTCACAGTTTAACACGGGGCCTGGCGGCACAGCTTCCAACGTCCCTGGTCAGGGGCACAGCGGGGTGACCGGAGGGGTTGACAGCCGGACCTGAACGTGCATCCAGTGGGGCCCAAACCGACCATCTGGCCTCAGGTTTCGGCGCCGCGAACCCCGCCGCGAAGCCCCGAAGGGCGACCCCGGGACCCGGTCCGCAGACCTGACTACTACTCTGCCTAGTGGAGTACGACCCGACGCCGTGGAGGACAACCCGTGACAGCCCTGAATGCGCCGACTCGACGAGTCGCGACCGCCGTTGCCCTGGCCGCAGCCGCGGCGATCTCGCTGTCCGCCTGCAGCGCGGGCCAGATCACCCAGACCGCAACCCAGGTCGCGGCCGTGAACGGCAACTACGCCAACCAGGGTGATATCTCCCTGCGCAACGTGCACATCCTGTACCCCGACAGCGAGGAGTACAGCCTCGAGCCCGGCGGAAAGGCCGCTCTCGCGTTCACCGCGGTGAACAACAGCGAGGAGAAGGCCGACCGCCTGACCAAGATCACCACCGATGCGGCCGACTCGGTCACCATCGCGGGCGAGGTGGGCGGCCGGGTCATCGATCCGCAGACCTCCCTCGGCGCAGGCGTCCGCGCCGCGACGGTCCTCGACGACCCCGAGGACCCCACCCAGCTGATCCTGGTGGTGCTCAACGACATCAACGAGGGTGTCTACCCCGGCCTGACGGTCCCGATCACCTTCAGCTTCGAGCGCGCGGGCGACATCGTCGTCTCGGTGCCGGTCGATGCGGGGCCGAAGACCGAGCGGCACGAGTCGGACAAGTCCGGCAACGCAGATGCCGAGCCCCTCGGCAGCGGCGGACACTAGTCCCCACGATTCGACGAGAACGGCCCC